>PXDI01000045.1 GCA_003565095.1 PVC group bacterium
CAAGCTTTTTTTGCAGATCGCCTTCATGCGAAACTTCGTCAATCGCCTCAACATGCACAAAAACAAAGTCGTGATTCTGCAATGCCGCCAGGGTCGCATCCGCCTTGCCTTCGTAGTTGGTGTCGATGTATCCAGTGGCTCCCGGCACATCCAATACTGTCATTCCAAGACATCTGCCAAGACCGCGGATGACGTCTACCGCTGAGATAACTGCACCGCGCAGGTGATATTTGTCCATAAAAGACCGCATTTGTCCGGGGCGTCCGCCGCTCCACGGCCATAATCCGTTCGCCATGCGCGCTCCTTTGCCGCGCAGCAGCCGGTTGATTTCCATTGCTTCCAGCATTTCACGGCTTTCCAGCATAAGTTGGGAGAGGATTTGTGCAGTTTTTTCCGCGGCAGGGTCAAGTGCCTGCGGCAGATGGTCGGCAATTTTGTCGCCCTGATGATCATCCGGCTTTGCTGTTATAACCCGGGCGGAATATTTTCCGCCGGAGAGGACCAGCAGGTTGCGGTAGCTGACGCCGTGAAAAAAGCGCATTTCCGGGGTGGCCAGTTGCTGATTAAGTGCGGCGATCATAGCGGTGGCATGTTCATCAGCCAGATGTCCTGCCGAGAAATCTTCAAGGATGCCGTTGTTATCTGTTGTGAAATTCATTCTGAAAACAATGTCATCATTTTGCAGGGGAATACCGCGTCCCGCCGCTTCGAGCGGACCGCGGCCGCAGTATTCTTGAGTAAGATCACAGCCAAGCACCGACATGTTGGCAACATCACTGCTGGTGGGGTAGTTTTCCGGCAGTGTTCTGAATGTTCCGCAAGCACCTTCCCGGGCGATAGCGTCCATGGCCGGTGTGTGCGCCCGCTGCAGCGGCGTCAGACCATCCAGCTCGTCCAGCGGCTCGTCGGCCATGCCGTCGCCGAGAAAAACAACGATTTTGCGGTTATTCATAGGCGGGCATATTGCCAGATATGCGTGAAACATGTCAACTGCATGAATAAGCGCTTGACAGGCATAATGGAATATGCGAATATCCACATTAAGTGAGAAGGGGAAGAGTTTTAACCTCAGGGAGGATGGGGAATGACAGCGCAGGTACAACAGGGCGGAAGTGATGCAGGGGCGCTTGTCCCTTGTGACCGCAAGCGCATACTGATCGTTGACGATGAGCAGTCCATCCGCGATATTCTGTTCCGCGTAATGTCGATGCACTTGAGTGACTGCCGGGTTGATCTGGCTGTTAACGGCGTAGAAGCATTTGATGTTTTCAGGGAGGCCCATCCGGGCATTCTGGTGATGGATGTAAAAATGCCTAAACGCAGCGGGGATGAGGCTTTTCTCGATATAAAAAAATACTGCCGCAAAAATAACTGGGAGATGCCGTCGGTGGTTTTTGTCAGCGGCTATTCAAGCGAGGATATCAATCGGCTTATAGAAGGTGATCCGCGCCACTGCATCTTGCGTAAACCGGTTCATCAGGCGGATTTGCTGGCAAAACTGCGTGAACGTCTGGGCAACAATAATAATGGATAATTCTTATTCCGGCAGGATGACTGAAATCACTTTACGTTGATCCAGCAGCCACTGCGCGGCTTGCTTGATCTCTTCGGGCGTTATCGCCTGCAGTCTTTCCGGCTTATTCATGACATATCCGGCGCCCAGTCCGTAAAGCTCAAACAACGCCATTTCAAGAGCGACTCCGGCGTGCCCTTGCAGAAAGCGTGCGTGATCATTCAACATCCGGTTGAGCGTCCGTTCATATTCTTCGTCAGACAAGCCGTTGCGCGCGGTTGAAGCCAGCGCTTCCAGCAGTGCGGTTTCCACATTGTCAACACTTTCGGCACGTGTCCCGGCATACAGCACAAAGGCCCCGGCAGCGGGGCCGGTGCGATGGAATGCGCCGGTAAAATAAGCCAGGCCCTGTTTCTCGCGTATGTCTGCAAACAGCGGTGATGCCATGCCGGACAAATACGTCTGCAAAAAATCAAGCTGATCACTGCGTTTATTCTCAAGTGGTGCCCCCGGCATGCCGGCCAGTACGATGGCCTGCTGATGTGGCGAATGCATCACAAAGCGCTGGTCAACAGTGCCGTTCAGCCGCGCCGGAGTATCCGGCAGGCGCCGTCCCGCCGGCAGTGCGCCGAGTTGCGCCTCCAGTGTCGTCCTGATCATATCAACCGTAACATCTCCGCTGACAGCGATTGCAATGTTGCCGGCCAGCAGCGCTTCCCGCAAAAATGTGCGCGCCGCCTCAGGGGTCACGGTTGCTACTGATTCAATTGTTCCGGCGGGCGTCAGGCGGTATGGATGTCCGGCAAAAAGCCGCCGGAAAAGGGCGTTTTGCGCAATGGTCATCGGCCGCTCCTGTTCACGCCTGATGTCTGCCAACTGGCGCGCTCTCAGGCGCTCGAATTCCGCGCTTTCAAATGTCGGGGCGGTCAGGCATTCAAGCGCTATTTCAAGAATGGTGGGGAAATCAGTGGCAAAGCCCCCGGCGCGCAGCCCAAAGGAGTTCATGCCGGAGAATCCGTTCAGTGTTGCTCCGCGTTGTTCAATAGCTGCGGCAATTTCGCTGCCACTGAGTTGCCGGGTGCCGCGCAGCATGGTTTCCGAGACCAGTCTGCTTATGCCGGAGTTATCGTCGTTTTCCAGCAGCACGCCGCCGCCCAGCGCAATGCAAAGATGCGCGATGGGCAGGCGTGAATCATGCCTGATGACCACCGGAATGCCGTTGGCCAGAGTAAAGCGCTGCAGTTGCGGTGCGGCGGTTCCAGTTCCCGGCGGTGCGATTGCTGCTTCTTCCGCGGGTGGCAGCCGCCAGACAGTGGTTCGGTTGGCGGCTGTCAGGTATTTCCGCGCCGCCGCCTGCAAGTCTTCCGCAGTGACAGCTGCAAGCTTTTCAATGTAACTGACGGAATAATGCGGTGTGCCTGCAAAAAACATGCCGGAAGCCAACCGTGAAGCCTGACCGTGAATAGTCTGCCAGCCGCTCAGTTCGCTTGCCAGCAAACCCGCCCGTGCACGTTCCACATCATTTGCAGTAAAGCCCGTCAGCTTCCATTCCTCGATTGCCATGAGCAAAGCCTCTTTGAGTATCGCGCGGTTTTCCGGATCAAAGTTTGCGGAAATACCGAATAGTCCGGGTTGTCCGGGAGTGTAGCTCCAGGCAGATATGCTGTGTGCCAGCCCGGTCTCAACAATTCTACGGTAAAGATCAGCAGCACGTCCGCCGCCGGTCACTTCTGCCAGAACATCAAGAACAACCGCGTCAGGGTCGGTTATATTCACTGTATGAAAAGCAAGCGCCATTCTGCCTGATTGCAGGGAGCGGTCGCGGGTGATCTTTTCGCGCGCTGCGAGCTGCCGCGGTTCGGGGGTAATGCTGCTCTGTCTCCATGCGCGGCGCGGTTCGCGGCCGAAATGGTTTTCCAGTGACCGCAGTACCTTTGCGGTATTGATATCTCCGGCCACACTTATCAGGATGTTTTCCGGAACATAATTCTTGCGGGCAAACCGGAGCAGGTCATCGCGTGTCAACCGTTCAAAAACCTCTGCATAGCCGATCACCGGATGGCGGTGCGGATGCAAACGGAAAGCCGTACGCCACAAATCATAACCAAGGGCGCGGTCGGGATTGTCCAGATGCATCGCCATTTCACGAAAAATCACCTCGCGCTCTTTTTCCCATTCCTCTTCAGGAAATGTGGCGCGGAAGACCGCGTCACTTAATATGTCCAGTCCGGTTTCCCACTCGGCGGCGGGCAGGTCGGTATGGAAGACTGTCCGGTCGAATGATGTATAGGCATTGATTGC
>PXDI01000385.1 GCA_003565095.1 PVC group bacterium
ATTACAGCATCCGTCAAACGGCAGCGCGAACCGTCCCATATACGGGTAGGACTGGCTGTCTCCCAGTCGATTTCAATAATGTTGGCATCATCCGATTCCGGCATTATTTCAAAAGCCCACACCGACCGGTCGCGCGTCATAAAACGAAAACGGGGATCCCGCATAAAGCGCTCCAGCGTCTGCGCAACCCCGAACGGACTCACTTTCTCAGGAAATGCGTCTTCATGCAGCAACACATGATTTATCCCCCGCGCCAGCAAATCGGCAAGCTGCTCATCGTTAGCATAGCCGTGATTCAAACTCTCAAACCGGAAGAAAATATTCTCCTTGTATTCATTGGAGACATGCGGCTTGTAACCATTCAGCATCCTGATGCGGTATTTTTTTCCGTAATATTCATATAGTGAAGACCAGTGCGTGTCGCCCGGCCAGAGCACCACCGCCACTGCACGCGCAGCCACACCATGCCGCTGCGCATTCTCCACCACCGCCGCATATGCGCCCTGCTCTTTGTCCAGCAGACATATCTTCGGACGGATGCGATATGTCGCTTCCGCCAGCAGAAAAAGCGAGAAAAGTGTGGTTATCCAAAGAACGGCACTCGTCTTGCGCGGCCGCCACCCTGCAAACGGCAGCACGATTAGCACCGACAGCAGTGCCGGAAGAATCGAAAACACTTTTGCCGGCTGACGGATCATGCCATAGGGCGGTATCACCCGGCAGATACGGTCCCACCATACATCCGCTGCATGTACCGGCATGCGCGGCCCCAGCGACAACAGCATAATTATCAACACACCGCACAGCAACCCGATATACAACAGAAAATGCAACAGACTGGTTTCCGTAGAAACCTTGTTTGCAATCCGCCAAAGCATAATCAACAGCCCCGCCGCAACCATGGCCGTGATTGCCACTGTTATGTAAATCAGATTATGCGGATTCTCGGGATTAAGCCCCAGTAAACCAGACGGCAGCGGTGAATACAGAAGAACCTCGTGCAGCGAACGTCCTGTTGAAACGATTGTCTCCTGAAGTTCACGTTTCAACAATGTTGCCTGCAAAGCCACCACCGCGGCAATCACCGCACAAGGCGACAGTGCCAGCGCTATTTTTCCGATGCGTTTCGGACTTATTTCAAGTCCGTCGTAAAGAAACACAAACAAACACCAGAAAGGCGTCAGCAGCACTGAGAAAAACAATGTATGAGAATCCACCCACCCAGAAAGAAAAAGAAATACGCCACCGATCAAGCCGCCGATCATGCGTTTATCACGCACAGCCATATCCAACCCCAGCAGAATGAACGGTACGTAAGCCATTGCAAAGCCCGTTGGACTGCCGTGCAGAAAGGTTATCAACCGGTAAGGAAAAACCACCCCCGCCAGCGTCGCGGCAATTATCACCGGAACACTTTTGGTAAACCGCCGCACCAGCAGCCATGTGCCCCAGGCTCCCAGCCAGAGCGAGGCAAACCCCGCAAAATTCCAGCCGAAGGCCAACCCGCCAACCGCCGCACCAAGCGCAAAGAACAGCGAAAACGGCGCATAGTATGAACCGCGCTCATAACGCGCGGAATCATCACCTTCATTAAATTCATATAGATTGTGAAACCACGGCGTTTTGCCCGACACAAAATCCGCCATCAGTTGAAAATTATACATCAATTGCAGATGGTCACCCGGAATCATCTGCCGCGCCCCGCCCTGCTCAGGACGCTGCGAGGCCGGAATGCCGCTATTAAAATAATAGGCCAGCGGCCAGGTAACAAACAATGAAGCCGCCAACGTAACGATCAGCGAACCGAGCACCGCCCGCGTTCCGCAATAACAAGCAACTTTCTGTAATGTCTCTTTCATAACCGGGAAATAATCCAAGCCCCTCCGCTATTATCAATAAAAAAGATACAAAACCATATCACCGGCAGGCCAAAAGCACAAACGTTATCAGCTTTTGGTAAAGAATTTAAGAATAGGGCTGTCAAGCACCCTTGAGGCACTGTTCTTCAAATCACGCGCCCGCTTTACACGCTTCTTCAAAAACTCCACATCAGGTCCGCTGCCGGCATGCTCCAGCTCACCGATCGCCGCCTCCAGTTCACCGCCGACAACCTCAATCTTGCGCTTGATAAAAGACAACAACCCCTGCTGCAACGCCACCGCAATATTATCCGCGGTACGGTAATATTTGCGGCGGTCCCCCGGCCGCCGGACACGCCGCACCAACCCCAACGCCTCAAGCTGACGAACCGCAATGCTGATGGCCGCCTTGCTCAAACCAAGCTGCTCACCAATATCGTCCAGCGAACTTTCGCCGTCAGTTAAATACAAGTACACAAGAATCTCACCAACAATCCGCCCCAGCCCCATGTCCTGGAACGCATTGCCGCCCACCTCAACCAAACGCATCCGCGCGGTCAATACCGTATCTGTGTTAGTGCTTTTCAAACTTTCATACATTTATAAAAGATAGCGGAAGGAATCAAGCCTTGAATCCGCCGGCAGACCTGTGCATTATTCCGCCTGATTAAGGAGAGACAAACTTGCAACCTCGACACAAAAAGCTCAACGCAATGAACGGCATGGTGTTCGGTGTCCCCTATTACCCCGAACACTGGGGCTCCGAAGAGACCCGCAGCGATGCAACCCTGATGCGTGACGCAGGCGTCAACACGGTCCGCATGGCGGAATTCGCCTGGGATATCATGGAACCTGAACCAGGACGGTTCGATTTCAGCCTTTTTGACCAGACGATCGGCAACCTTGCCGAGGAAGGTATCCGGACAATCCTGTGCACACCAACCGCCGCGCCGCCGGTCTGGTTGATTGAGCAGAACCCTGAAATCCTGCGTGTCGATGAAAACAGCCGGCACATGCAGCATGGCAGCCGCCAGCACGCCTGCACCACCAACCCGGTTTTCCGCAAAACCTCACGCCGCATTACCCGCGCTATGGCCGAACATTTTAAGCATTTCCCAAGTGTCATCGGCTGGCAGACCGATAATGAACTGAATTGCCACTTTTCCGAATGCCATTGCTCTGCCAGCCAAATAGCATTTCGCGAATGGTGCAAACAACGCTATGAAAACATTGAAAAACTGAATCTGGCCTGGGGCACGGCCTTCTGGGCGCAGACTTATTCGTCTTTTGACCAACTCAGCACCCCGAAAGCCAACCGTCCCGCCTACGAAAATCCCGCTCATCGCACCGATTATTACCGCTTTCTGTCCGATAGCGTAATCCGCTTTCAGGCCGAACAAGTTACTATCCTCAAAGACAACCATCCCGGCTGGTTTGTTTTCCACAACGGACTTTTCAACAACATCGACTACTGGCGCTTCGCCGCGGACCTCGACTGCATGGGCGTCGACATCTATCCGGGCTTTCCCATCATGGGCAACGGCTCATATGTTGACGCCGGCCGCTGGGCAGCGGCAAAACTTCAGGAATGCCGCGCGGTATCCGGCAGCTTTATCGTTCCCGAACTGCAAGGCGGCGCCGGTGGCCAGAAACCATACCTGCACGAAACACCCCTGCCCGGACAAATGCGCCTGTGGGCCTATCAAGGCCTTGCCCACGGGGCCGACGGCATCATGCATTTCCGCTGGCGAACCTGCCGCTTCGGTGCCGAAATCTATTGGAACGGCATTATCGGCCATGACAATGTGCCGCGCCGGCGCTATCAGGAGTTTGCACAGGAAGGACAGGAATTCAAAGAACTCGCCCCGCTCCTCGCTAACACAAGCTACTATTTGCAAATCGGCATTCTGATTGATTACAACCAGACCTGCATCCATCGCGCCTATCCGATGGG
>PXDI01000371.1 GCA_003565095.1 PVC group bacterium
GCCGCAAGCTGCGCATCAGTCAAACGGCGCCGGCCATCCACCCGTCCCGCCAGCGAGGTGACAAATTTCTGCGTACCTTCATCCAGCTCAATTTTCTGAAGTATTTCAAGTTTTGTCAGTGATGAATCACGTGGCGGCTTGAATTCCGCCTTTGAAAGCATGTCATGAACACCCATTTTTTCAAACAGCTCTTCAATATTATCAACCTGGGAGCGGTAACGGCTCAACATTGACAGCAGTGAATCAAACTGACGCTGGGAAATCGCCTTCTCCCCCTTGTCAAGCTGCTCACGCAACGAAGCAACAAAAGCCTCGTCGTCATATGTCCGCTTACCGCGCTTCACCGGCTCAGCCCAGTCGCTGATCCGGGTTGCCGCATCAAGCGCCAACCGTACCGCGGCCGCATCTGCAACCGGTTCCTTAATATTACCCACCCAACCGGTGAAAGTGCTGTAAAAGTCTGAGAGCATCTTGTTCCAGTCCGTAGCACCTTCCTCAACCTTATCCAGCAGTTCCTCCATTTCAGCAGTAAAACCGGTACTGAAAAGAGCATCCAATTCACTGACAAGAAACTTATTAACCCGGCAGCCAAGTTCTGTGGGAACCAATGACCGGTTCGCCCGTTCTACATATTTCCGGTCGGAAATCGTAGTAAGAATCTGCGCGTATGTACTTGGGCGACCCACTCCGTTATTCTCCAGATCACGAATCAATGAGGCCTCGCTGTAGCGCGCGGGGGGCTGAGTCTGCTTCTCTTCGGAAAGCCACTCAAGACATTCAAGCGGCTCACCCACCTTCAATTCAGGAAGCGTTGAAGGATCATCACCATCCCCATCCTCATCATCCGGTTTATCCTGTTCGCGGCCGGAAACAGTCATATATCCGGGGAAAACAACTTTCGAGGTCGATGCGTGAAACAAATATGAATTCTCCTGTGAACGCTCCGCCGGGCAGGCGGCCTCCACACTGATCAATCGCTGCTCAAGCAAGGCCGCACTCATCTGGCTGCTCACAAAACGTTTCCAGATCAGTGTATATAGCTTTAATTCAGCAGGATCCAACCGCGCCTTAAGCATGTCGGGAGTACGGGTGACATCCGTCGGACGGATTGCTTCATGCGCCTGCTGGGCGGATTTACGGCTGCGGAATGCATTTGGTTTCTCGGGCACATACTGCTTGCCGTAGGTTTTTTCGATATACTCAAGACAGCCCTGCTGCGCGTCGCGCGATACCGCAAACGAATCAGTTCGCATATAAGTAATCAAACCGACCGGACCGCTGCCGAGATCAACCCCTTCATAAAGCTTCTGCGCAATCGTCATTGTGCGCCGGGGCGAAAAACTGCAATAATTTGATGCGGCTTGCTGCAACGAACTGGTGATGTACGGCGGCGGGGCGTGCCTGGTGACCTGCCGCGGCTTAATCTCACTTACAACCAGCTTGCGGCCATCCAGCTCACGCAAAACCGTCTGCGCCAGCTCTGGCGTTTTAACTTCAGCCTTCTCTCCGTTGATCCGGGCCAGCTTTATCTTAAAGGAAGTAAACGGCACTATCAGCTTGCGCACCAACGCGCCCATGATCCAGAAACTCTCCGGCACAAACTTTGCAATGGCTTCCTCACGCTCACACACCAGCCGCAAAGCCACAGACTGCACACGCCCGGCACTTAATCCTTTCCGGATTCTGCGCCACAACAACGGACTGACCTTATAGCCGACAATGCGATCAAGAATCCGCCTTGCCTGCTGCGCATCAACCCGGTTCATATCAACCTGCCCCGGCCGCTCAAATGCCTCGCGCACCGCACGCGGGGTAATCTCATTGTACTGCACACGGTGAAACGGCTTATCCTTGGCAGCGGCTTTCAACACTTCGTGCAAATGCCATGCAATTGCCTCTCCCTCACGATCCGGGTCAGGAGCAAGATATACTGCATCCGCCTTCTCGACAGCCTGCTTCAACTCGCTGACAACCTTCTGCTTTCCTTTCGAAACAACATATTTGGGATGAAACCCCTTTTCATCAATATCCACGCCCAATGACTTCTCAGGCAAATCACGCACATGCCCGACAGATGACTTCACCATGTAATCCTTGCCCAGAATGCGATTAATCGTCTTTGCTTTCGCGGGCGATTCAACAATAACAAGATGCTTTGACATATAACTACTTTCCTTCCCCGTCAATCAGGGCCACTACCTGGCCCGCATGTGTTCTGACAACACGTTTCATTTCAAGTGATACCAGCGCCGCATGAACCTTGCCGACCCCCAGGCCGGTACTTCTGAGCAACGCATCAATATTCATCGGTTCAGTTTCAAGCTGCTCAACAATCGCCAATTCCTCAACACTCATTGTAACCCGCCCGGCCGCCGGCGTGCGCACACTATTCCCGCCCAATGGCAGTTCATCAAATTCAGCCAGAATGTCACCACTGCTTTCAACCAGTACCGCACCATCCCGTAACAGACAGTGCGGGCCGCGGGAGCGAACCGAATCAACCCTGCCTGGAACGGCAAACACCGTCCGCCCCTGCTCCAGCGCCATCCGCGCGGTGATCATTGCCCCGCTGCGCGGACTGGCTTCGACAATCACCGCACCACGGCTGATTCCGCTCACAATCCGGTTGCGCATTGGAAATGTCGTTTTATCTGGGACACGCTCAAGCGGAAACTCGCTCATCACCGCACCCTTTCCATCCGCCACCAATGCTGCAAGCTTCTCGTTTTCCGGAGGATAAAAATGCCGGAAGCCTGACCCGATAACGCCAATAGTACGTCCTCCGGCATCCAGCGCACCACGGTGGGCCGCCGAATCAATCCCGGCCGCCATACCGCTGACAACCGTCAAACCGGCGCGCGCCAGACCACCGGCCAGCCTTTCCGCCGTTGTGTTTCCATACAGCGAAGGCCGCCTTGTGCCCACAATCGCAATACCGTTGCTGTCCCGCTTCAACAATCCGCCTTTGATATAAAGCGCCAGCGGTGGATCATGAATCTGCCTGAGCGCATCAGGATATTCAGCATCCACCGGAGTTAATACACGAATTCCTGAAGCTGCACATTTCTCCAACTCGGCTTCCCACGGTATATTGTCTCTTTGCGCTATCAACGCCTCGACTGCTGAACGGGCCGCATCCTCAATCGACCGTAATGCTGAAGCACTTTCTGTCATCAGTGCCCGCACACTGCCGCAAGCCGTCGCCAACCCGCGCACACTCACCGGCCCGATCCGCTCCATCAGGTTCAGCGCAACATACGCTTCACTATCTGTCATTTCCCTGCCCACATTTACTCTCCCGGAAAACCCAAAGATGAGGTAAATACCAGACATGTGGAACGATTACAAGAATCTATTTGATTGGACTCTCCCGATTTCCTGAAGAGATTGTTTGTTCAATACTGATTCTTATCGCCCCGGCGGGACCCGCGCGTCGTGTAAAGCACTTCGCAGGACAGGCAAGTTCAGCGGACGCCTCTCCCCGCTCGATGAGCTTGCTCAGCGAGCGGAATAATTCAGGCCAACGGCCACAAGCACAGAGGACGCCTCCCGCGCTCGATGAGTTTACTCAGCGAGCGGAATAATTCGGCCAAACCGAACGCAAATAAAAACAGACAAGCGCCCGGATGGTGCAAAAAGAGTGCTTTGCTCGAACTTTGCTCTATTCTGGCTCGATATTGTCTTTTGCTGATTCACCGCCGCTATACAGAATTCTCTTGTCCGCCGAGCAAGCTCAGCGGACGCTCTCCCCGCTCGATGAGCTTGGTAGTGGAGCTTTGGAGTAATAC
>PXDI01000202.1 GCA_003565095.1 PVC group bacterium
CCAAAAGGTTCTGCTCGAGTGTCAGAATGTCCTGCGCCATGGCGTCCACCGAGCCGATGTCGGTGTCAAACCGTAAAGGCCACAGCGGCTCAAACTCCAGCATGAAAGATAAGTCGAAGAGCTTCGTCTCGAGAAACTCGAGATCGGATTCGTAGTTCGCCAAGGCTCCTTCGAGCCCTTCGATCTGATTATTCAGATTACTGATCTCGGAGAGTAAGCTGCTATTCCCAAGGAGACCTAACTGGAGTTGATCGACGCCGAGGGTCAGGTCGTTCCAGTTGGCAAGACTTCCGACATCCAGGTTGAGGACACTGGCGGTGCTGGCGAGTGCGCCGACCTGATCGGCGAGGAGCGTGGACTCGACGTTGGAGAAGGCACTCTCAAAATTTGTCCGGCGGTCCTGGGCGAAGCCGCGGAGGGTGTTTTCCTGCCGATCCAGCATGTCGATTTGTTCGAGACCGTCACGCAAACGGGTATCGACGGCGGCGGTGAAAAGGCTGTTACCAAGGCCGTCGAGCTGTTCGACAACGGCGGGCTCGCCAAGCTGTCCGCTAAGATCCCAGCGGAAGCCGGACCAAGTCTCCATCGGCTGGAGGAGACTGACACCGCGCCCCGAGGATACCGCCATATGCTGGAGTTCGTTGGGGTTACCACTCAGAGCAAGGGTGTTGGCAGAGCCGAGGGTGAGCTCGCTGGCGTTGAGGCTGACGTTGCGACCGAGGTTGGAAAGGATGCCCGGAGTGGCAACGTTCAGGGAGGAGGCGATGACATCAATCCCCAGGTTGACGTCGCTGCCATTGAGGTTGACCGAGCCGTTGGCTGAGAGGACGCCCTCCCCGGCCAAACCGCCAAACTCACCGAGCTGCGGCAGGGCCTGAATGAGGCCGCTGTGGGCGGTGAGGTTGATGCTGCCGAGGGCACCGCCGGCAATACCACTGGCGATGCTGAGGTTCTCCTCCGAGGTGATGGAGATATCACCGTTGCTGGTGAAGACTGAGTCGATCACGAGGGCATCATGGCGACGACCGAAGCCGCCTCCGATATCAACCAGATCGAAGTGTCCGGCACCGAAAACACTGGCCTCGGCGATCCGGTCGATTGAGGTGCGAAGATTTTCGACGCCGTCGTTGGCAGTGATCCGCTCGGCGAGCCCGGCGACGACGTGGAGGTCGGAGCTGTCGTCGCCGACGATGCCGCCATCGGCGAAGAGATTGACGTTGCCGCGCGGTGTATCGATGAAGTTGAACTGAAGGAGCAGGTCGAGCGACTGGTTGGCCAGCGATTCAACCCCGCCATTGACTGCCATGAAGCGGGCAAACAGGGCATCGATGAGATCGGACGCGTCGGCAGGGTCGAGGGCACCGAAGGGGGGCGTCTCTCCCTGGTGGATGGCGACCAAATCCTCAACCTGCTCCAGGGAAATCGCGAGAACTGGAGCGTCACCCGAGTCGTCGACCAGGGATTCCGGCAGATCCTCGATCGGCAAGCCGCTGAGGACCGACTCGATGCGGGCGGCGTGATTAGCGATGAAGGCGGCCTCATCCTCAAAGAATTGCCCGACAGTGATCTGGCCGAGGCTGATGTCGGAACCGGAGCCGAGGCTGGTTTGCAGGCGGACTCGATTGGCATCACTCGACTCCCCGCCGTTTAGCTGGACACCGCGACGGATGTCGATGCTGCCGACCTCGATATTGCCCAGGGAGACCAATTCAAAGGAGCCGTTGTCGACCTCGATAACACCCAGCTCCAGCGTATCGGGCTGGTGGTCGATGATCACGACGCCGCCACGGTCGAGCGTGCGCACATCGATGCGGTCGGCTTCGGTCCGCATCTCAACATCTCCGGCAGCGAGCATCTCTAAGTGGCCGACGCGGATGCGGTTATCGGTGAAGGACTCGGAGCCGATGGTATCCACGATCTCGCCAGTCCATCCCCAACTGCCGTGCAAGATCGAGCCGGAGGCGATGACCTGTAGGTTATCGGAGCCGACGTCGATGCGGGTGAGGGAGATATCGTGACCGAGATCAGCGACAAAAGCCGCGTCGTCGAGGGGAGAGAAAGCGAGGTCAGGCGTGCCGGTGGCGATGCGGTGACTGCGCTCTTCGAGACCGGCGACGTTGAGGTCGGACCAGCCGAAATTTAGGAAGCCATCCACGACAGTGATATCGGTCCCGCTGTCATAAGTGTAGAGACCTTCGAGATACATGTTCCCGAAGTTAGTCCAGTTGAGGTCACCGGTCCCGGTGATCTCACCCCAGCCATACATTTCACCCCACACTGCGGTATCCGAGGCTGTTTCGAGGGTGACATCGCCCTCCGCGACAAAGGAAAGCTGGGTTGTGCGCATGAGGCCGCCCTCTTGCTCAATGCTCCCGTTGAGTGCCTCCAGTGAGATGTCGCCGCTTACGGTGCTATCGACGGGGATCAGATCACCAACCGTCTCCGAACTGAAGCCGAGAGAGACAGCGGTGCTATTGTAGCTGAAGCGGAAGGGATGCTCGCCGGTGATTGTGCCACGGGAGGCAAACGAATCCGTGGGGAACTGGATGGTGGTGACACCCGCCGCTTCCAGCTTCTGATTCAGGAGCTGCCAGAGCTCGGAAATATGCTCAAAACCGGCGGTCTCTGCGCCAGCCACAGTGATGGTGACCGGCTCGGAGGCGAAGCCGGACGGATCCTCCGGATCGGGCAGGTAGAAGCTGAAGTTAAGCGAACTACGGAGGACACCACTCTGCTGCTGCGGCCAGTCGGGCTCATGCCGGTAGCTCAAGCCCGAGAGCAAGGTGGAACCACGAAGGAGAATGTCTCCATCAGCTGCCAGCTCGATTCCCCCCATCATCTCATAGTCACCGCCAGCACTGCGGGTGGTGAGGCGCAAGCCGTCGAACAACTCATCCTCGACATCGAGGTCAGCGATAAGGTCGCCGCCGTAAATGTCGGTCGCACTGAGATAGATCCGGCTCCCGGCATCGATGCTCCCCTGGAGGTGGGCATCGCCGCCGACGGTGGCCGCCCAGCCAGCCCCTGTCTCCATGAATGCATGGCTGGTGAAGTCACCACCAACGTCAAACTCAATCCCGTGGAAAGTCTCCCAATCCCAGCGCTCCGAATCGACGAATTCACCCCACTCGTTGGTCTCAAGGCCGTCGACCCGGATAACGACTGAATGGTCGATCTCGGTGAAGACACCATCGCCCCGGTCGAGCGTCTCGGTGTGGTCGTGGATGCGGAGGTCACCCTCTGCGTGAATTTGGAGTCCCCTACCCGCTTCGATTACGGTGAAGCTGTCGAGGAGACCGGGGTCCTCCTCGGTGCCGAGGGCGAGATCGTCGGGCAGCTCGGAAGGCGCGGCATCGGGCTTGCGGCCCAGATCGACGTCGCGACCGGCGTCGATGGAGACGAGGGATCCCTCGCCGAAGGCTTTGATGTTCCCCTCAATGTGGGCATCACGCCCGGCGTTGATCGTGATGTCATTGGAGGCGGTGAGGGTGTGGAGGTCAAAGAGCGAGAGGTCCAGGTTCGAAGTGTCGAAGACAATGTCGGTCGAGTTGACCACGCGGGTCTCATAGACGGGCACGGTCTCGACGATGTTTTGCCACTCCTTGACGATGATGTTAGCAACCGTCTCGACGGTCTCATAGCGCGGGCGCCAACCGTCGATGGAGTGCGGGTCGCTGATTGCGAGGAAGGAGAAGTGGGTGAACGGCTCGAAGATCTCCTGCCATTCACTTTCGAGGCGGTAGATGTAATCGTTGAAAGTGCGCAGCTCTTCCGGCAGCTC
>PXDI01000281.1 GCA_003565095.1 PVC group bacterium
CTGGATTTGCGTTTTCGATAGTGTGTCTTCATGCGCATCACTATCACCGAAACGGTTATAGGTGTCAAGCTTTTTTTTAACCCTTTGGTGCGCTTTTCCCAGCTTCGCTAAGGATTCGGGCGGAAATTGTCCTGTTACTGCCGCGGTTGCGGCTAAGCAGCGGCCACCAGAGCAGCCCCAGGCCGCCAATAACCATAAAAACGGAATATATCTGGCCACG
Organism: PVC group bacterium; assembly: GCA_003565095.1. Classification (GTDB taxonomy): domain Bacteria; phylum Verrucomicrobiota; class Kiritimatiellia; order UBA8416; family PXDI01; genus PXDI01. Next base: position 221 of record PXDI01000281.1, read on the forward strand.
GGTCATCCAGCCCAGATAAATCCATTCCGGCCGGTCTGGTTCGCGAAAAAACTCCACCCCTATCCGGAAAAGTCCGTAAAGCAGCAGAAACATTGCGCTCATGCGGCCATCCACCTTGCTCCAGCCTGTTTTGCGGATCAACCATAACAACGCAAACAATACAAAGCCCTCGCCCATCGCCTCGTATAACTGGGAGGGGTGCCGCGGATGAAGCAGTCCGGCCTGCCAGGCAGCATAAACGGAAAGTTCATCCGCCTGCTGCGGCGGAAGCCCCGCCTCTCCGGGAAAAATCACCGCCCATGGAACTGAGGTAATCCGCCCCCACAATTCCCCGTTAATAAAATTCGCCACCCGGCCAAAACCGATGCCCAGCGGGACCACCGTCGCCATATTGTCCATTAAATTCCAAAACGGATAAACGTTCTTGCGGGCGTAAATAATTATGACCAGCAAAACCCCGAGCATTCCGCCATGACTGGACATGCCGCCTTCCCACACTCGCAAAAGCACCAACGGATCACGGATGAATTCATCAGGGATATAGAAGAGGATATAGCCGACACGTGCTCCAATAAGCACCCCGAATACGGCGACAAACACAATGAAATTGTAGACTTCGCCGACCGCCAGAACGCAAATTTCACGACGTGAAAGCACCGCCAGCAGCAGTCCGGCGGCGAGAAACGCCAGCAGATATGCCATCCCGTACCAGCGGATTTGCAACACGCCGAAAAGGTCCAGCATCACCGGATCGAGCCGGTGAACGAAATATGGCATACCGGTTTCCAAGACAGTTCCAGAGGCGGCGGCGCTCAACCCTGTGAACCTGTAGCAGCCAGTGTATCGCTGATCATGCCTTCCAACGGCTGGGCAGCGTCAATGTCACTCAACAGCCCGCGCTGACGATAAAAATCGATCAGCGGCTCGGTCTGCTTACGGTATACCACCAGACGGTTGCGGATTGCTTCCGGCTTGTCGTCATCGCGCTGATAAAGGTCATCCGGGTTCACATCCGGACCCGGCTGAGGAACCCCATCGGAATTTATGCTGTAAATGGCACCGCTGCTCCGATGCACCCGCCGACCCGAAAGCCGATGAATAATCACGTCATCAGGCAGGTTGAAATTAATCACCCGGTCCACAGGCACTTCAGCCTTTTCCAATGCCTCGGCCTGCGGAATGGTACGAGGGAATCCGTCCATGATCGCCCCGCGCTCACAATCCGGCCGGGCAATGCGCTCTTTTAGAAGAGCGATAACAAGATCATCCGGCACCAACTCACCGGCATCCATATAACCCTTGGCTTTAACCCCCAGTTCCGAACCGGCACGAACCGCCGCACGCAACAAATCGCCCGTTGAAATCTGCACCACTCCCAGCTTTTCCGTAACCTGCTGAGCCACTGTACCTTTGCCCGCACCCGGCGGACCGAGAAATATCAGATTCATACCTGCCTCCATGATTATGCAAATTTGCACTTCACAAACATCTTTAAAGAATGTTACACACAAGCAGCGACAGGCAAAGAAAAAAAAAGGTGCTAATTTGACTAATTCTGAAACAGAACCATTACGACCGGTGGTATGGCATGCGCACAATCCCCCGCAACGGGTTCCCGGTACAGTACGCTACCTTGATCAAACCAGATTACCCGGTGAGGTTGTTTATATTGAGACAGACCAGCTTGATGAACTTTGCCGGGCAATCCGTGAATTGCAGGTGCGCGGAGCCCCGGCCATCGGCATAACCGCGGCAATGGCATTGGCCGCCAACCTCCAGCACGGCCCTGATGAAACCGCAGAATTGATGCAGCAGCTTGAGTTATCGGCGGAAAAACTGGCGGCAACGCGGCCCACTGCGGTAAACCTGTTCTGGGCGCTGGAAAGAATGCGGCGACGGGGGAAAGAGTGCCGGCTGCTGCCGCCGGAAAGTTTCAAGGAGGAACTTGCTTTGGAGGCATGCAGAATCCGTGATGAAGATGCCGCGACCTGTGTGGCAATCGGCCGCCATGGCGCAGCATTACTGAAGGACGGAGACACTGTTTTAACCCACTGCAATGCCGGCGCATTGGCCACCGCCGAGACCGGGACAGCACTGGCGCCGGTTTATCAGGCGCATACCGACGGCAAGCGTATTGCTGTGATTGCCGATGAAACCCGCCCGTTGCTGCAGGGAGCACGCCTGACGGCATGGGAATTGATACGCGGCGACATCGAGGTAACGCTGATATGCGACAATATGGCCGCGCAGGTAATGCGCGAAGGGCGCGTTAATGCCGTATTTACCGGTGCCGACCGGATTGCCGCCAACGGAGACACTGCAAACAAAATCGGCACATACGGTCTTGCGCTGCTTGCAAACGCCCATAAAGTGCCGTTCTACATCTGCGCCCCTTTTAGCACGATTGACATGCAAACTCCGGATGGGTCTCAAATTCCCATCGAGCAAAGGGCCCCGGAGGAAGTAACCGCTTTTGCCGGAGCCAGAACAGCGCCGGAAGGCGTTAAGGTTTATAACCCGGCATTTGATGTGACTCCCGCCGCACTTATTTCCGCCATTGTTACCGAACACGGCATCATTCGGGGAGATTTAAAATCAGGCATTGCGGCGGCCCGGCAATAAACTTAACGGACCCATTCAGCGCCGTTGACAACCCGCAGGTTACGCATACTGCGCAGAACCTGCCGAACCTCAGGATCGCGGGGATTATCAATCGTAAGCCGTTCAATCGGCAAACGGGCCAGCACACTATAGTCTGATACACGGGTACCGCGGCAGGACAAGACCGTCAAAGGCATCCCGGCCAGCGGAGACAAATCGCGCACCGGCACATTACTGATATCAAGCGAAGTCAGTTCCAGTCCCGACAATGGCGACAGATCCCTTACCCGCGTGTTTGCAAGATTAAGGCTTTTTAGCGGCAAGCGTGACAAGGGGCCTAAATCAACAATTCTGGAATGCGACAGATCAATATCCTGTAACGGCAGCTTGGCAAGCACCGTAAAATCTCCAACAAGCGTCTTATGCAGGTTCAGCCTACTCAACGGCATATCGCCCAGCACTGATATGTCATTTACCGCAGTCTCTTTCAAAGATAAATTGTTTAACTGTTTTCCCCGCAATACCGACAAATCCCTGATCTGTGTTTCGTCCAAAGTAAGGTTCTCCAATGGCAGATCCTGCAGTATAGAAAAATCAAAAACCCTGGTACGGGCAATATTCAAGTGGCGTACCGGCATCCCGCGCAACACAGACAAGTCTCTCAGTTGGCTGTCGGCAGCCTCGAAATGCGTCAGTGCCCGCCCGGCAATCACCCGGAAATCAAAAACCGCTGTATTGCTCAGATCAAGCCTGGTAAGCGGCATTTCTCTTAAAACCGCTATATCACGCACGGAGGTTCCGCGCAGCAGCAGAACTTCCAGCGGGGAATTCCGCAGCGGGGTTATGTCGACCACCTGTGAATGCGATGCATTAAACTCCTCCAGCGGCATTCCTGCCAACGGGGCTAAATCCCGCACCGCGGTATTGTTGACACATAACACTGTAAGGCGCATACCTTGCAAAGGTGACAAATCACGCAACGGAGCCACCGGACGGTCACGCCAGATATGATTGGGGTGAACTCCTGCACAAACCAGTTCCTCCATCCCCTCAAGCCGCGCTAACGCCTCAATGTTTGAAAGCCTGGGAGTAACAACTTCAACCCGCACCGGCTTTGCTGTTTCAGTTTCCCGCATGATCCGCACATCAGTAATCATGAGTTGCGGGTTTTTCGCAACCATTTCACTCAATACCGGCTGATTCATTGCGGCATGTTCGGCTAAATCGGCTCTAAGCACCCGGCGGGCCTCCCGCCCCCGGCGACGCGGCCGATCCGCCACGGGTGCAGCTTCAGCCGGTTGAGCTTCCGCAACAACCGCCCGGCGTAATTCACGCAAAACCCCGGCCGCTTCAGCCGCCGTTTCAGTATTTGCAAAGTCTTCCTCAAAGCCATCGGCCATTTGCACTGTATCAATTGTCAGACTGCCGCCGTCACGTGCTGCACGCAACGCCCGTGCCCAGTCAGAATACGAACCCTCTTTATCAATAACCACTCCAGCCCCTGAAATACCGCTGTACAAATATGTCCGCGCCGCAGTCTCCCGGCCTTCATCACGCCGCAGCAATATCTCTTCCAGCAGCAATCCGGAAAACGGTTCAGGAAACGCGGCAAGCCGCCGTTCAAGCTCACTTTTATCAGCATAATGCCAGCTATTCAGTATGTGCATCAGCGCCACGGCCGGATCATCTTCGCGACCGGCCCGTCGCAAATACTCTCCCTGCGACAAATCATTAATGCTGAAACGCACATCACGGGCCGCAATATGTCCGCCTACCACAACCCGGTATTCGGCGATCACCGTCCCCGACTGAAAATCAACATCGGAAATCACCACCTTGCGGACACCGGTACGGGTACTGACATCTATCTCACGTCCGCGTTCCGCGGTGAATGATTCTAAAACCGCCCGGTCCAGATCTGATGCACGTTCCAGGATCGTCTTGACATCGTAGAAAACCATCCGGCTGTCACTGTCTATATTGTCATTTTCCGCCAGTCCGGCAGCCACTGCAACAGCCGGACCGCAGCCCTGTTCCAACAGTGCCCGGCAAAGTTTTTTCCATTCGCCGGCCACGATCTGCCGCCGTGATTCAGCCTCCACCCGGCGGCCCGCCGCAAGAGCATCCCTGCGCAGATTTATCTGTGCGATCTGATCCATTCTCAACTGCACAGATTCCGAGGTGAAAGGACCATCATAACCTTCGAAAACATCCTGTGCCGATTGGAAATCACCGCTTTCTTCATATTCAGCAGCCCGCCGTCGCAGATTATCAACGACGCGCTTGATTTCGTTCATTTTCAAGCCCGCAATACGCTGCATTTCACGGCGGGCCAACCCGGCATAGCGCGTATCTGCATAGTTGGAGACAACATCACGTAAACGCCGTATGGCTTCGTCATATTCTGACGGATTCTGCCTGAACCATGCCAGCGTCTCATCATAAATCCGCCGGGCTTCATCGTCGGGGGTAAGCTGCACTCCGGCTGAAACAACAGCATCTCCCTCGGGTTCAAAAACAACTGCAGGATCAACAGTATGCCCCGGCCCGGCTCGGAACAAAAGCGCAACAACCGCTATAACGATGCCCGCCGCGAGCAAGACAATTACCGGCAACGGGCTGCTTTTGGGGCTCTTGCCATATGTGCGCTGAATCAGTTCATCCGCATGCCGGTGTCCCGCCGCGCTGGTCCGCTGCTCACTGCGCTGCATTGTGCTGCTGCCCGGCGGAGGAAGGCGTGTGGGCATCCTGCCATGCTGCACACGGTGAATATCACTGATGACTTCATGCCAGTCGGCCTGGCGCAGTTCACGGTCTTTTGCCATCATTTTTTCAAGCAGGGCACACATCGGCTTACTGACACCGTCAACAAGATCCATTGCGTCCGGCAGGGTATCGTGAACATGTTTTTCAAGAATAGCCTCGTCATCGACTCCCGCAAAAGGGAGCTTGCCGGTAATCAGATGGTAAAGCATACAGCCCAGCGCATAGATATCGGTACGGCAGTCAAGATCGGCTTGTCCAGTGGCCTGCTCGGGCGACATATAGGCCGGGGTGCCCAGCACCTCATCATCAGCTTCTGAACTGGACCGCAGTACATTGATGGTTCTTGCCAGACCGAGATCGGCGACCTTGACGGTGCCGTCACCATCAATCATGACATTGTCCGGCTTTATATCGCAGTGGACAATGCGCTCGTTATCCCAGGCGTGGGCCAGTCCGTCAGCCACACACTCAGCCACCAGCAGCGCATCCTTTTCGGTCAAGTGACCCTTCCGCCGCTGCCAGTCACCAACGGTATAGCCGTCAATGAATTCCATAACAAAGAAATACTGCCCTTCGGCAAAGTTGGCGTCATAAACCTGAATAATAGCCGGGTGCTTTAGTTTGGCGGCGGCGCACGCCTCGGTTTGAAAACGGTCCACATCGGCTGAGTCATGCGCCCATTGCGCCTGTAAAACCTTTATGGCTACCAGACGGTCAAGTGATATCTGCCGGGCTTTCCAGACGGTAGCCATCCCGCCCTGCCCCACTTTGCACTCCACCTCAAAACCTTGTATTTCCGGTGCACTCATCTACTGCGCCCATCTCCCTGACAAGTATTACACAAACTGAGCTTCTCTCCACGGCAAGCATCGCATGGAGCGCCGCGTACTTCTCCGCTGCCGCGGCAGCGGGCACAATCGGCAATGCCGGCTCCGTCACAGCGACGGCATAACGGCCTCTGTCCGGAACCATTGCAAGCTGTGCATTCAATACCGCCCACACCGTTGCAAGCCCCGCAAACCAATGTGCCCGCCCCCTGACACAATGCACAGCGCCGCCTGTTGACCAACGGTTGACCAGTCAACTGACCGCCGCCGCGCACCTCAATCCAGCCATCCCGGCAGCCGCGTTCAGTACATGGAATCCGTCCACTTCCATCACAGGTCCGGCAATCATCCGCACCAACCCCATCACAGCGTGTGCACGGTGCCGCCACACTGGTTCTCAACAACGCGGTATCACGTGACCCCAGATCCTGTATTATGCTTTCCGGCACCCATGCCTGACCGGAAATCTGCCGCAAACGCCCCTGTTGAATGATCGCATACTGCCGCACAGCTTCCGTACGCTGCCGGCGACGCTCTGAATATCTAGCCGGACGCATCAAATAACCGCGACCGGCGCAATCCTGACACACCGAGCCATGCACTTCAACTCTGCTTACATCACCACGCAAACCGACCGAGTCCATGAAGCGCTTACCGGTGCCATTACATGTGCGGCAATTCTCCTGGATGCTGCTTCCGGTACGCCGCGCCTGCTCAATTTTTTCAGGCAGAGTCGCGGCAACCTCGGCAGCCGGCATTCCGGCAACTCGCGCCAACCCCAATGCATTCCGCCAGAACAGATAAGCCATAGCAGCATTCCCCGCCTGCCATGCGGCATCCCCATCCTGTATGTCCTGCCGCAGCGCCACCATCAAAACCCCGGCCGTTTCAGATTTTTCAGCAGGCAATTCCGCGTCATCGTTCGGAGCAACATCCTGCAACACCTGCGCCGGACGCTCAAGCGCAGCGCCGCAGTGTGTGCAAACCTGCACATCGACCGTCTGCTCGTAACCGCATGCTCCGCAAATAAGTAATTCCCCGGCATTCAGCCGCATGCATACACATACGAGCAGAAAGCAGGCCATTATACCGGTTTTTTTCATTTACAATAAACTCCCGTCTTATTCGTTTATTGCATATAATTAAAGTATTTGCAGCCGGTGGTCAAGATTGGTATGCTTCTGTTGTATGAAAAGATTGTTTGAACAAATTACAAATAGCCGCAAAAGCCGCTGTGCTCAGGCCATGATTGAATATGTGGTGCTCGCAGGAATGCTGACCGCCTGTATAGCGATGTTTGCGGTTTTTCTGGTGGCTTTCAAAGAACACGGCGGCAGAGTGCTGGATCTGGTGGCCGCCGACTATCCATAAAGAGGCACAACAAGGGCGACAAAAAAAGGAGTGACGAAAAATGAAAGCGCAGAATAAACGCAAGAGCGGGCAGACAATGGTCGAGTATATTATCATCGTTGTGATTATTGCCGTGGCGGCGATTGCCATCTTCGGTGTCTTCGGAGATACAATCCGCAACAAACTTGGCGGTGCCGTCACAGAGATCGGAGGTGATGAAAGTGCAGCCGACGCAGCCTTATCGACAACTTCTCACGACTTTCTCAAGGATCTCGACCGCTAAGTATCAGACCTTCAACGGAAACAAAGGCCAGTCAATGATCGAGACCTGCCTTGTGATGATGTTGACTGGGCTGATATTTGCCGGTCTGTTTCAGATCTCGCAACTGTTTGCGGCACGGGCCATTCTAGGCCATGCCGCAAACCGTTCTGCGCGTGCCCAGACGGTCGGATTCAACAACTGGATGGTGCGCAAGGCCAACCGGGTTGCGGCAATTCCGAACGCCGGACGGATGATTGTGCCGGATGTGCCACGCATTGATACGGGCTGGGCTGATCGTGTTCGTACACAACCACCGGGAACGGTATGGGATGAGGCTATGCAAAGTCAACCGGTCTCACACCAGCTTGATGTAGAATTGGCCCGCATCCCTGAATACCTGGCCAGTGATAACCCCGCACGGGCGAGATTTGTTCTCGATTACGAAGATTGGGATACTGTGCATGTGAATGTTCCCGCATCCCTGCCGGGCATTCTGCATATCCGTGCATATCAGAATTATCCGTTGCGTATTCCGCTGCACCGGGCCTACTATGCAGCCGATCATGTCAGATTGCAGGCGGACTCGTATATAGAAAACCACAGTGCTGAATATATCGATGACATGAGCTTGTAAATGAATACCATCAAAAAAGCCAAACGCCGACAGGGAAGCAAGGGGCAGGCCATTATATTTATTATTCTGGTCTTAAGCTGCCTTGTCTTTGTTGTGTTCTGGAACTACGATCTGCATCGGATTCTGCACGTCAAGGGAATTGCCCAGAATGCCGGTGACGCATCGGCAGTCATGGCCGCCCGCTGGCAAGGGATTTCGCTAAATCTAATGGGGGATCTGAATTTGATGCATGCGCTGGCACTCGTCTCAGATAATCAAGCCGCCGCCGAAACGATTACGAATATACAAGCCCGTCTTTCCTATACCGGGCCGATGGTGGCATTTATGGGATCGCAGCAAGCCGCCAAACAGAACCGCCTGTTTAATCAGGATGACTTTACCGCCTACCTTAAACGGCACGCACAGCGGGTCCGTTTTGATTATCCGCATACAACCGGATCGGACGGTGAGCCGCTGTTTCCTGAGCCGTATCCGAACGCCTGGGAGGAGTATGCCTCAATGCTCGATGCGCTGGCAAATGACGGAATTGCCGCCGGGCCGGATAATATGCGGTTGTATTCCGATTACTCCGGTGGACATATTCTGCTTAACAAGGCTTTTTATGACGCAATAGCCGGCAGAAACTGGTGCTGGTTTTACCATAACGCCCCGGGCCTGCTGGAGTTGTACCAGAACTTCCACCCTGCATGGTGGCCGCCGCTGCCGCCAATCGAAAACGTTCCATACATCAACAGCGAATTTTTCGGGTTGGGGATGGTTAAAGTAACCACCAGTCTGGATAATCTTGTAACAACCGAGACCATCAACACCGTGACGGACAGACGCACTTTACAGTATCAATTCACGCCGGAAGACCTTACCAACAGTGCCACCTGGTATGCTTATGGCGGTCATTTATGGTCAGAATGGGAGGCTATGAGCATGCAAGGCGACTTCCCCATGCCGCTGGCCGGTCCGGTTAAGCAGGAATATGACTATGCCGGTGCAGATGCCGCTATCCGCGTTAGAACCCGCGCCACCCGGCTCACTCCGGGAGCGGGCAGCAGAGCCATCACAAATACAATTAACTGGACGGCCGCCGCAAAACCATTTGGCTATCTGCCCGGGCCGCAACGCCCCGATGCTTTTGATTTGGTGCTTCCAGCATTTCATCAGGCCCGATTAATTCCGGTTGATTCTTTATCCGGTGCCGGCAGCGGCGGATATGATCTTGAGTGGCGCGAGCATATCGAAGAGCATCTCCCCGAATATATGGAACATGGCCCCCTCGGACATGGCTGCCGGTTTTGCCGGATGCTCGAGATATGGGAAAATGTGGATTTCCGGCAGACAGGAGTTAACTGGCTGGAGATTAACAGCCAGCAGTGTGTAATCGTCCCGCCGGGCCCGGGCGGCGGCGGGCGTGGAGGCAGAAGGCGGGCACATTAATATGCAAAACAAACCAGCACATAAATATGAACAGAACAACCTGTTAGCCCAAAATTCTGTTGTATCTGGCATGTGGAACAGGCGTTCCGCCTGTTTTCCCAACACGCAAACCCGAAGCTTGCACCACTTCGGGAGAATCCAGCCGGATTTTGCGCTAATAGAGAAAAACCGGTCAGGCCAGGCAATGATCGAATTTATTGCGGGACTGGTCGCGATTCTGGTGCTGAGCGCCGGCCTTTTGCAAATAGTATCCCTGACCAGGGCGCAAGCCGACGTGATGACCGAAGCACGTAAACTCGCTGGAGAAAAATCCCTGCTCGATGTCGCCACGCTTGAACCCGCCCAGTTCATCCGCGCGATGGAAAAAGGACCGGACGACAAAAAGTATACCCGTGATGACACCTTCACCCTTGCCGATGCAGGCACATTCCGCAGCAGTGTTATTAACCGTACCGTCGAAAACGATGCAGACTGGACCTATATAACCCAGTCCGGTGACGAACATTTTACACAAATGCGTAATACGGCCAATCCTTCGCTGGTTTTCGGCATGGTACAGGGCGAAAGCCATGAGACCGTTGATCTGATCTCAGCCGTACAATCATTGATTTACCGTGCGCCATCCATCAGAGTCGAAGGCGAAGTGTGGATGACCAGGACCGGGGATATCTATTAAAAGCAGAAAGTAGAAAACAGAAAGTTTACCCCGCAGCAGGCGGGACAGACTGCAGACCATAGACCATGAAGATGAGTAAAAGCCATATATCGTTGGGCGGCATTAGCGCCCTGCTGCTAACGCTATTAATTGCACCGCAGTCATCGACCGGACGGGTTTTTGAGCGCTGGCGCACCACCGGCGGTATCCGGGAAAGGATGGCGCATACCGGAGCAACAGAACTGCTGAGCGGAAATATTGCAATCAATGACGGCAGCGGCACCGTCAATGTTTTCGGGATTGAAGAACCTCTCGCCAAAGCGTGGCGGGGAATCATGCAGGCCAACGGACTGACTCCATCCACCCCGGCCGGAACTATGGCGTTCTCCAGAACAGTAAACAATAATATGGTTGTTGCGCTTCTGGGGCTGCAACTACCGGACCGTAACCGCACTCTGCTTTTCACCTTGCAGCAGTCCGCACATGAGGCGGAACGTTCCCGGAACGTACCGCAGACCCATCGCCTCAATAACCTGCCGGTATATCACAACAGTCAGCCGGAATTTTTTGCCAGTCACGACGAAACCCGCTTTAAACTGGAGATCAGCCGCAGTACCGACGCGGCGGAAATCATCAGACTGAAGATGGATGCGAGCCTGCGCGGACAAGGTTGGCTGCGCATCTCCCCTGCCCATGAACATAATCTGCCGTCACTGCTGGCCTACGGCCGCGAAAACGAGAGCTGCTGGCTTTTTGTTGCTCCGGCGGGAACACAGCCCGCGCCAGCGACAACCATCGCCATCATACACAAGCGCTCAGCAGGCAGGATTCCGGTCTTCTAATCATGTTCGCACGCTCATATAAAATCGCCCGAATATTAGGCATACCCGTCAGAATACACATTTCGCTGATTCTGCTGATGGTAATCACCGCGGTGTATATTGCACAGAATGCCGGCTGGCGTGCGGTTCCGGTAATTCTCGGGGTACAGGCGGCGCTATTTGTGAGTATCGCCCTGCATGAACTTGGACATTCTTTTGTTGCCCAGCGCTTCGGATGCCGCGTGCGCGATATTACATTGATGTTTATGGGCGGAGCCGCGCAAATGGAGCAGATCCCGCAGCGCCCGTGGCAGGAAATCCTCATGGCGGCGGCGGGACCACTGGTCAGCATCATTCTGGCAGTGCTGTTGTTCTTTGGCGGAGCACATCTCCCTTTGCGCACATTCCATTTCAGCGAAGGCTCAAACTTCAGCCTTAACTATGTTCAGCTCGTCGGCTTCATAAATGCAACCCTGGCCGGTTTCAACCTGCTGCCCGCCTTCCCCACCGACGGCGGCAGAATACTGCGCGCCGCTCTTTCAATGCATCTTGGCCGCCGCCGCGCAACTGATATTGCCGCCGGTTTCGGCAAATTCTTTGCTGTACTCCTGGTGCTCTATGGCTTTATTGTTGCAAAATCAATCTGGCCGGTGTTTATCGCCGCATTTATCTGGATGGTCGGGGAACAGGAACGGCGGATGGAGGCACTGCGCGCCAGATACGGCACGGATAATGATGACGACGGGAATGATGTGGTAGTTATTGCCCCGCCACCTTATTTGGACAGCAATGATATGCAGAGACGCCCGCTACATGGACCGGGAAGTCCGCCGTGGATGGATAACAACAGAACATGGAAATATGATGAAGACAATACTGGCTATTGATGATGAACCGATGATGCTGCAATGCCTGCAGACCACACTGGAGAAAGAAGGCTTCCACCTGCTGGTGACCGGCAACCCGGATCAGGGTATTGAAATATTAAAGAAAGAAGCCGTTGACCTCGTGCTGCTGGATGTCAAAATGCCGCAGAAAAACGGCTTTGAACTCTACGCCGAATTGCGCGAATTCACCGAAGTGCCGGTTCTTTTTGTCACAGCATACCCCAAGGCGCTTACCCCGTCTTCACCGGTATTCAAGGAGATCTGGGAGAAAGGCTTTACCGATGGTGTAACCGACATCATCTATAAGCCGTTCTCAATAGATGCCCTGCTTGAAAAAGTTACACTTCTGATCGGCCATGCCGATAGTGATTAGGCCCTGTTATGCCTGCCAAAAATGATTTACAGCATATGCGCGGAATCAGAAAGATTCTGGTCAAACACTGGATTGATCTGGGGCGGATGCGCATTAATTGCCGGGACGGGCATGTTGAACTGCGCGGAACAATCACTCCGCTGTTCGGCTCAAACCCAGACTTCTCCGCCGAACAGATCGGTCAGCTTATTGCACACATCAGAAAGCTGCCGGATACCGCCACAATTGATTTCAGCGAACTGAAGTTCAATGGCGGCACCAATGTCACTTCCGTCGCTGCTGCCGGTAACGGTTAATCAGTTGCGCAGTTGACGGATCATGCGCGACGGCAATATCTTTTTCCTCACCCGCGGCAAATTCATTCAGAATCCTGCCGGCCAGCACCTTGCCAAGCTGAACCCCCCACTGGTCAAATGAATAAACGTTCCATACCGCCCCCTGAACAAAAATCTTGTGCTCATATAGCGCCATCAACGCCCCCAGCACGTACGGGGTCAGCTCTTCAGCCATAATCGTATTGGTAGGCCGGTTCCCGGCAAAAGTCTTGTGCGCAACCAGTTCCGCGGCGGTTCCTTCGGCTTCCACTTCCTCACGCAGCTTACCGAATGCCAGCGCTTCCGTCTGGGCAAAAAAGTTGGCCATCAACTTGTCGTGATGATCCCCAAGCGCATTCAGACTGCGGCTGAAACCGATAAAATCGGCCGGTATCAGCCGGGTGCCCTGATGCATCAACTGAAAAAATGCGTGCTGGCCATTGGTGCCTGGCTCTCCCCATATTACCGTACCGGTCTGCCAGGCAGTCCGTCCGCCGTCACGGCCTGTACTCTTTCCGTTGCTTTCCATATCCACCTGCTGCAAATGCGCCGCAAAGCGGTGCAAATACTGATCGTAAGGTAGAATCGCGTGCGTCTCAGCTCCCATGAAATTGTTGTACCAGACACCCAGTAACGCCAGAATTACCGGCATATTGTTCTGCAACGGGCTTTCAAGAAAATGCAGATCCATTGCGTGAAACCCGTCAAGCATGCTGTCGAAGTTATCCGGGCCGATAGAAATCATGATCGGCAAACCGATCGCCGAACACATTGAATAGCGCCCCCCGACCCAATCCCAGAACTCAAACATATTCTCATGATTAATCCCGAAAGCCTGCACCGCTTCAGCGTTGGTCGAAACCGCTGCAAAATGGCTGGCCACAGCCGCTTCGTCTTTCAAAGCATCCAACAGCCAACTGCGCGCCGTTTGCGCATTGGTCATGGTCTCCTGTGTCGTAAATGTTTTGGAAGCCACAATGAACAATGTTTCCGCCGGATCAAGATCACGGGTTTGTTCATAAAAATGTGTTGCATCAACATTGGAAACAAACCTGACCAGCAGCTCACGGCTCGAGTACGCCTTCAATGCCTCACACGCCATATACGGCCCAAGATCAGATCCGCCGATTCCGATATTAACCACGTTGCGAATACGTTTCCCGGTGAATCCGCGCCATGAGCCGTCGCGCACCGCCGCAGCAAATGCACGCATGCGTTCAAGTACCGCATTGACCGCCGGCATCACGTCCTCTCCGTCTACGACAACCGGCCGATTGGAACGGTTGCGCAATGCCACATGCAGCACCGGACGGTTTTCGGTTACATTAATCCGCTCCCCGCTGAACATCGCCTGAATCTGTTCAGTCAGATTAACCGCTGCACCCAGTTCCAGCAGCAAAGCAAAAGTCTCTTCGGTAATGCGGTTCTTGGAATAGTCCAGAAACAGACCGCAGGCTTCCTGCGAAAACCTGCCGGCACGCTGCGGATCTTTGCCGAATAAATCGCGCATATGAACACTGCGCATAGTTTCACTGTGCCGGACTAATGCCGCCCATTCTTCCATCTGATTAATTCTTATTTTCATTATTCATCCCTTGTCGCTCAATCATCTTTCGGCGCCCAGCGCCGTTTAATATGCTCTGCTAAATTATCAAAAATATTGTACAGTACCGGTATCACTACCAGAGTCAACACTGTCGCAATTGCCAGCCCGAAAATCACCGCAACCGCCATGGGTGCCCACCATGCACTGGTTTCAGCCCCGGCAATAATCCTTGGCGGGAAACTGCGGACATCCAAACTGTAGCCTACCGCCATCGGAATCAACCCGAGAATAGTCGTTAAGGCAGTCAGCAACACCGGACGCAAACGCTGCTTGCCGGCCGCCACCGAAGCATCTAACGCATTCAAACCCGCCGCACGATGCTGTTGAATGCAATCTATCAGAACAATCGCATTGTTGACCACAATACCCGCCAGACTTATCACGCCAAGCCCGGTCATGATAACCACAAAACGCATCTGGCAAAGCATCAAACCGATCAGAACCCCCATCGTCGAAAGCACTACCGAAACCATGATAATCAAGGGCAGAAAAACCGAGTTGAATTGCGCCACCAGAATCACCATGATGGCTCCCAGCGCAAGCATAAAGGCACGCGACAGAAATGCAAAAGCTTTGCGCATTTCCTCATCGTCCCCGGCAAAGGTGATTTCATAGCCAAGCGGCAGCTCCATATTCGCCAGAACCGTACTGACATCATCCAGCACCTCCCTGACAGAACGGCCCTCTTCGGTCTCCCCTGAAATAGCGATCATGCGGCTCTGATTCTTACGCGTAATTGAACCACGCCCGGCGGCATATTCCCATGACCCGATCGACGAAAGCGGGACCGCGCCGGCGCCGGCCCGGCCAATGCGCAAACGGCTGAGCAACTCCAGATTATTACGCTGATCTTCTGGCAGACGAACGGTTATATCGTACTCCTCTTCTCCGGCACGCAATCGGGTACTGTATAAACCGAAAATGGCCGCACGCATGAATGTGCCGACCGAACGGGTATCCAACCCCAGCAGCGCCGCCTTGCGCCGGTTTACGATAAACTGCATTTCCGGAAGAGCATCCTCCAGATCTGATTGCAAATCAACCAACCCGGGGACACCCTCAATACGCCGCATAATTTCATATGACAAATCGGCCAATACGGCAAAATCGTCGCCGGAAACTTCAATCTCAATCGGGGCCCCCAGCGGCGGCCCTTCCCGCTCTCGGTCAACTTTCACCTCAGCCCCCGGAATACGCCCGATCCGCTCGCGCAGTTCCTCAACAATTTCCATCGAATCGCGACCACGTAAGGCCATATCCACAAATTCAATCCGGATGTTGCCGATATGTGTTC
>PXDI01000117.1 GCA_003565095.1 PVC group bacterium
TCACGTAACTTCGAGCTTGCAAGATCACAGGCTCTTGGCTGTGCTTTGCTGGCGTTTTTGCTTTTTTACCTTTCCGTGCCGAAAGACTTCGTGCTGTGGGGCATGGTTGCCTACATTATAACCTGTTTTTTTTCTCTCTATGTTCTGTCACTGCTGTACCGCCTTGTGCACACATCGTTTAGCCTGCGCCTGTATCTCTATACGGCGCTTTGTGCGAGTGTTCTTTTCCTCAATCACATTTTGTCTCCTGTGCATATGTTTATTCCAGCTGCTGTGCTGTATCTGTTGTATGCCGGTTGCAGGACCAGGGGGCAAAATTTTCTGATTATTGCGCTACCGCTCATTGTGACTGCGGCAAATCTGTTCTGGCTTATTCCGGTTTTTGATTTTTTCAACTATAAAACCGATAACCCGGATCATTATGAATTCACGCTGCAGATTAAAAACATCCTTGAGCCGCTGTACGTTTATGGATTGCAGCGTCGCAGCCTGGCGTTGTCCGCTCCGGCGCTGAACACGACGTTTATTGAGGCGGTGCTTTTGCTTTTTGGTGCTGCCGGCTGCGTGTTGTGGTGGAACAATGGCCGCCGGCGTCTCGCTGCGGTTTTTGGATCCGGTATTGTATTTATATTTCTGGTTACCTATTACGGCTCACATACTCCGTTTTTTGCTCAGTTCCAGCCCCAGCGTTTCGCAAATGCACTTAACATACTTTTGCTGATTCCGGCCGGTGTGGGGTTATGCCTGTGTCTCAGTGCGCTGTGGGGTGTACCTCCCCGTGCGCGCTTACTGATCGTTCTGCTGGCCTGTCTGCTGTTGTTTGAGCCGGTGATACGTCCATTTGTAACCCTCGCCCGTAACTATGATCTGTACCGCCTGAGCTGCAGCGTTCCTGAGCCGGTAACGGAACTTCTGGCTTTTTTTGAGGTGCACACCACGCGTGACGGCAGAATCCTTATTGAGGACTCGGAATCAATCAATGTGCCGGGTCACTATGAGCCGGAAGCTTATTATGGCACGCATCTTCCCGGTCTTTTTCCGGAATTCGTCAAGCGTGAATATCTGTGCGGCCCGCGGCCGATGTACCCGATCAGGCACAGCTTTGCCAGCTATACTCGCGGAATTCTGTTTGACCGTCCGATTGCCGAGTATACATTTGATGAACTTCAGGCGGCATTTGATCTGTTCAATGTGAAGTGGATTGTCTGCTGGTTCGACGATTCACTGGAATTTTTTAATGAGCTGTCCGGGTATGTCAGGCAGGCGGCCGTTATCGACAAATTTACCGTGTATGAAGTGCTGCGCGAGCCGTCGTTTTTCTTGAAGGGCAGCGGGCGTGTGAGTGCGGATTACAATCGCATCGAACTCTCGGACGTAGTGCCTGAAGATGATGAAATTATTATCTCCTATCACTGGATGAGGTATCTGGTGACCGACAGCGGCCATCCGGTTGAGCGCGTCATGCTTGGCGGAAACCCGATAGGTTTTATAAAAATCAGCAATCCTCCTGAACGATTTACCATATACAACGCCTACTGATCGCGTTTTGCGGGCCGTCAGGTCTTTAAGCGCTGTTCCTGTTATCTCCGTGATGACTCCAGGCTCTGCTTTTTCATCATGCACGCAGATGATGGCTGCGCCGGGCGGCGCTTACAGGAGGTCAAAAATGCTCACGCATAAAGAATTGAAAGCCCGCGCTCTTAAGCGGGCGGATGTCAAAGCAGAATATGACCGGCTTGATGAAGAGTTCGCTTTGCTGGATGAATTTTTAAAAGCGCGTGCCGCTGCCGGTTTAACGCAGGCGGAACTGGCCGAGCGCATTGGAACAACACAATCGGCAATCGCGCGATTGGAATCAGGCCAGGGAAAACATTCGCCATCCCTGGCAACGCTGCAAAGATATGCACACGCCCTTGGTTGCCGTATAGAGCTGAAACTAATACATACAAAGCTCACATCATGACATGCGCTCATCAGGACCCGGCAATAAATTTGTCAGGTTATCCTCCTTGAACTTTTAACATCGTTTTCATGACCTTGGACCGCACCGGCGCTGCCTACTTCGAACACCGAACTCCAAACTCCAAACTCTGAACTACCAAGGTTGCTCCTCTGCGCGATTTGTTTTTTGCGTACCCCTTTTTTGCGTGCCCAAAAAAGTGTTACCCCCAAAAAAGGGCACCCGGCGTTTCACGTCCCGACCAAGGTCGGGATTCCCTCGCCGGATTCATGATCGCGGGAACGGCACGAACTCGCACATTCGGGCGCTCAGACAGCGTGTCGTTCGTATCCGCGCTCATGCATCCGTCTCGGCTACGAAACGAAGGGGTTTTAAAACCCAAATGCCTGAAAGACATACTCATGTGTAGTGGCCGCGCTGCACAGCCACAATCAAATTGAGGGAACGTGTCACCCCGGACTCCGATCCGGGGGCCACACAATATCCCCCTCTGCGCCTCAGCGCGGAGAAATTCTCACTCGACTCCCGGTAGATACTCAGCACTGCTCGTGCATACTGAAGCCTTCGCCTGAAGGCGAGGGTTTTCCTCCCCGAGAGAGAGAGAATAATCTTGATATATGTATATAGTATGCATATAATATACATATAACAGCATACCATTTGTATGAGGTGAAAACATGAGAACAACACTGAATATTGATGATAATTTGATTGAAAAAGCAAGAAAAATTACCGGGATTAAAGAAAAAACAACGATAGTCAAGTTAGGATTGGAAGCGCTTATTGCCAGAGAAAGCGCACGGAGGCTTGCAAAGTTAGGGGGAACTCAAAAACAGCTCCAAGAAATACCGAGAAGAAAAGGAGCATGATAGATCATGATTCTTGTGGATACATCTGTGTGGGTTTCGCATTTGAGAGACGGAAATACTGAATTGGAAAACCTGCTCAATAACGGCTCCGTATTGTGTCACCCCTTGATTATAGGCGAGCTGGCATGCGGAAATCTAAAAGACAGAGACGTTATACTTTCTTTTCTCAAACTGTTGCCCACGAGCATTGAAGCAGAGCATGACGAAGTATTTTCCTTTATTGAAAATAACCAATTAATGGGGAAAGGTATTGGTTATGTTGATGCTCAGCTTATCGCATCCGCTGTCTTATCGAGCGTTCCTATTTTGACCCTTGATAAGAAGTTGGCACAAGTAGCTGACGGACTGCATATTAAATATAAAAATTGATACCCCTCTTACCGTTGTAAAAACATCATGTTTAAGAATGATTTATTTTGGAGGGCCAGGCTTACGCATGGCCGTATGCGAAACACCATATTAAATCCGTACAGCTTGTCACCCAGGACTCCGATCCGGGGTCCACACCGCATCTTTTCTCTGCGCCCCTGCGCCTCCGCGCGAGAACGATCCTGAAGAACTACGAATTTCGTCTGTCCCTGCTTCCTGCTTATCCCGCGATACCGGGGAGATATGGAGCGACCCAGAGGCGGTGTGCGCGGCGCAATTCCGCACAAGCAGAGCTATTGACCTTGTCTTCTCAGCGGCTTGGGCTGACGTCAATACGGGCAGGGGGCAACGAATGACACCACATTGAATTTGTGATCATCTAACAAAGAAAAGGGTGACAGGCAAAACCATTCCTTGTTTTCCTTTTAAGGCGCACACATGCTACTGTTACAGAAATCCGACCTGAATATGTTTTCCATAAACGCGGGCGACTTTTTCCAGCGTTTTTATGGTCGGGTTTGCCCGGCGCGGGTTTTCAAGCCGCTGGTATACCTGAACCGAAACATCAA
>PXDI01000215.1 GCA_003565095.1 PVC group bacterium
GACGGTGTTGAGTTTGCGGGAAGTCATCCTATCGCAGGTTCGCATAAGACCGGTCTGGATGCCGCCCATCCGCGGCTGTACGAGAATTCTGTTACCGTGGTGACGCCCGGGGCGCGGAGCAGCAAGTATGCAATTGAAAAGGTAAGCTCTCTTTGGCAAGCGGTTGGAAGTAAAGTGATTTGCCTGCCTCCTGCGGAGCATGACCGGCTGCTGGCGCGCAGCAGTCATTTGCCGCACCTTGCCGCAGCGGCGCTAACCAATACTGTATGCCGGCCCGGCGAGCACAGTATTTCCTCTTTTTGCGGCACCGGTTTTTATGACTCTACCAGAATTGCTGCAGGGTCTGAAAATCTATGGTGTGACATTATCAGAACCAATCAATCCGCTTTGCTGAAGGAGCTGGATGGACTGGTTGATCAATTACAACAAGTGCGGCTTGCCGTCAGTCAGGGCGATTGGGATAGTCTAAAAAAATGGCTGGCCTCAGCAAGAGAGTTGCGTGAGAGCTTGAATCGCGTAAACCAAGAAGGCTTGAATGAGTAAGATTGCTGACAACTGTTTAGCCTCCAACCGCTGGACGGTTAATCCGCTAAGTTCTTTTGATGCGGTGTTGCGGGTTCCGGGCGACAAAAGCATATCACACCGTGTGGCAATGCTGGCAGGTCTGGGTTCCGGTGTATCACGTATCAGCGGGTTTCTTGAAGGGGATGACTGTCTTTGTACAGTAAATGCAATGCGGCAAATGGGGGCTGATGTTGAGCGGCAAGGCTGTTGTCTGCAAATCAAGGGCACCGGAGGTGTTTTGCGTCAGCCGCAGATGCAACTGGATTTAGGCAACTCCGGCACATCAATACGTCTGCTGGCGGGACTGGTGGCCGGTTGCAAAGGCAGGGTTGTAATGACCGGGGATGATTCTTTGCGTTCCCGGCCGATGCGTAGAATCTCCGATCCGCTTGCCGCCATGGGTATCAAGGTGGAGTATATTGAACGTGAAGGGTATGCACCGCTGGTGATCAATGGCGGGGTTCCGCAGTCAATTGATTACCAACTGCCGGTGGCCTCTGCTCAGGTGAAATCCTGTGTTTTGCTGGCGGGTTTATGGGCGGAAGGTGTTTCAACAGTTGAGGAGCCGGCCCCTTGCCGTGATCATACCGAAATGGCTTTGATCAAGGCTGGTCTACCTTGTGAGGTTGCTGGCTCTGTAGTAAGGGTTTCAGGAAGCAGTGGAAACCGGCTTGATATTCCCGCATTGGAATGGATTGTGCCGGGTGATTTTTCTTCGGCGGCTTTCTGGATAGTTGCGGCAGCCGCACGCCCGGGGGCTGTTTTGCGAGTTGATGGTGTCGGTCTCAATCCACGGCGGATAGCTTTGGTGGATATTCTCAGGCGCATGGGGGCGGATATCGTCGTGATTATGGATGAGAACGCTTCCGGTGAGCCATTGGGCTCTATCATTGTGAGGGGCGGTGCATTGCATGGCACAGTGATTTCGGGGAATGAAATTCCAAATGCAATTGATGAGATCCCCGTTTTGGCGGTTGCGGCAGCGTTGGCAGAAGGGGTCACGGAAATTCGCGATGCCGCGGAATTGCGGGTGAAGGAGTCTGACCGCATCACCGTCATGTCTGACAACCTCAAACAGGCCGGAGTGGGTGTTGAATCGCGGGCTGACGGCATGTTGATTGAGGGCAGTAGCAAAATACCGGGCGGCGGCGTTTTTGACAGTCATGGTGACCATCGGATTGCCATGTCGATGGCGGTTCTGGCCACTTATGGCAGGGCGCCTTCATCTGTAATCAATACGGCCTGCGTAAATACATCATATCCCGGTTTTGTTGAAAATCTTCAATTGCTGCGGGATAATCAAAATTAGACCGGATATGGCATGCTGGTGGCTTTTTCTGCAGGTTCACCCGGCAGATTTTTGCAAAGTGAATGTATGGGTTGAGGTACTGTCAAAAGTTGTATGAAAAGTGATGAAAACGGTATGTGAGTGTGTGGGTA
Organism: PVC group bacterium; assembly: GCA_003565095.1. GTDB lineage: Bacteria > Verrucomicrobiota > Kiritimatiellia > UBA8416 > PXDI01 > PXDI01. The sequence continues at coordinate 2,005 of PXDI01000215.1, forward strand.
TGTGAGTGTGTGAGGGTTTTGGATGAGCATAGTGAAAATAAATTGTCTATCATATCATCAGGTTAGAGAAGATGAGGCCGAATACGCACTCCCATACTCCCAAACTCCCAAACTCCCAAACTCGCAAACAAAGAACTTGATGAAACGACGATTAGCCTCAAGACTGGGACGCAATTCTTGACAGAACGTGGGTTGATTAAAGGAAAAATCATGAAAAAGGTATTAGGCAAGTATTCGATGGGCATCGGCGACCGTTTCGGTCGTCAGGGCAGGGCACAGATATCCGCTTTTGTAACAGCCCGTGAGCGGCATGGTATAGAGGTAACCCCGGTGTGGAACAAGTCTTTCCGGGAGCATTCAATGATCGGTTCTGTGCCGGGTGATGTCCGCAAGGAGGCGGATGCCGCTGTTGAAGCAGCAGGATGGGGGCAGGCGTATTTTGTCGACGCCGATCATATTAATTTAAAAACGGTTGAACCGTTTATTGCGTCGAGTGATTTTTTTACATTGGATGTGGCTGAAGATATCGGCGTTGAGGCTCCCTCCGCAGAGGTGGAGGCTTTTGTTAAGAGGCATGCGGATCTGTGCGGGACAATCGATCTACCCGGCCGTGAGCGGCCGATAACAGTCGGACATGAAGACCTGCTGCGGGTAGCCAAGCAATACTTATCGGCGGTTCTTCATGCACGGCGCATATATCAGGTAATATCGGCTGTTAAAACCGAGGGGGCTTTTGTTACGGAGGTCTCAATGGACGAAACGGAGACCGCCCAATCGCCGGAGGATATGCTGATTATTCTGGCGGCGATTGCTGATGCCGGAATTCCGGCCGCGACGATTGCTCCTAAATTCAGCGGAAGATTTAATAAAGGTGTCGATTATGTCGGCGATATAGCTGCCTTTACAGACGAGTTTGATGCTGATTTGGCTGTTCTCCATTATGCAGTGGATGCGTTCGACCTGCCCGCAGATTTGAAGTTAAGCGTTCATTCCGGCAGTGATAAATTCGCCTTGTATCCTGTTATCAACCGCTTGTTAAAGGAACATGGTGCCGGTGTGCATCTGAAAACAGCCGGAACAACCTGGCTTGAAGAGATCATCGGAATGGCACTCGCCGGAGGTGAAGGCCTTGAAATTGCGCGGGAGGTCTATACGTCAGCTTACAAGCGTGTTGATGCCTTGTGTGAACCTTACGCGACGGTGATTGATATTGACCGCAAGAGCCTGCCGTCGGATGATGAAGTCCGTAGATGGTCGGGGCCGCGTCTGGCTGAGACCGTGCGGCATGATCCCGCAAACCCGGCTTTTAATGCCAACGTGCGGCAGCTTTTGCATGTTGGTTACAAAGTTGCGGCTGAAATGGGTCCGCGCTATCTTGATACGCTTGATGCATGTGAGGAAAGTGTAGCTGAATGTGTTGCCGGCAATATCCTGCAGCGCCACATTCTGCCGCTATTTGCTGTTTAGGGTAGTGCGAGCTGATCTGAATGCCCGGAATGCCAGCAATAACGAATCGGAAATCTTCGCGTTGATTCGTCCACCTGCTTAATCTTCTGATCTGCCGGTGCCTTTTTGCTTGTGTGGCGAGTGGCAAGTGGCGGGTGGCACATCTTTTTTCTGTTTTTATAAATTTTTTCTCGCATTGCGTTTTTTTTGTGTCAATATACTAAGCGGAATCGCTTAGTATAAGGAGGCGCTATGAAAAAGCAGGATGGAGCATCGGTCAACCGGATTATTCAGCGGCGTGATGC
>PXDI01000100.1 GCA_003565095.1 PVC group bacterium
CAAGCGGGGCAGGGGCGGCGGCGGTCACGGCCGGTACTGCCGACGCTGTTGGGGGCTGCTGTGCTGACGGCGCGGCTTCCGGTTTGGCAGCCGGCGGCGCACTTTTTTCCGGAGCGGGCTTTGCGGCGGCCGGGGCGGTGGCCGGGGCGGCGGCCGGGGGCACGTCCGGGACAGCTTCGCCAGGCTTGCCGATATAAGCCACTACGCTGGAGACCGGTGCCGGTTTGCCGACCGGCAGCAGTATTTTCAGCAGTGTGCCTTCAAAAAAGCTTTCAGCTTCCAGCACGGCTTTGTCGGTTTCCATCTCAAAGAGAACATCGCCTTTTTTGACGCTGTCACCTTCTTTTTTGTGCCACACCACGATGGTGGACTCTTCAACAGTTTGCCCGAGTTTGGGCAGAAGAACGGCATTAGCCATGATTATCTCCTGTTTCTTATCAAATGATCAATTTTATACAATCCGGCGTACAGCGGCGGTGATATCGTCCGCATTCGGCAGGAACGCGGCTTCGAGCACATGTGACTGCGGGGCAATACCGTTCTTGGCGCCGACACGTTGTACCGGCGCATCCAGGTAATCGAAAGCCTCGTCGGCAATGATTGACGCGATTTCTCCGGTAAAGCTGCCGATATTGATGGCCTGACTGACAACCACACAGCGGCCGGTCTTTTTGACTGAAGCCAGGATGGTTTCCTTGTCAAGCGGCACCAGTGTGCGGATATCAACCACTTCGGCTTCGACGCCGTCGGCGGCCAGCGATTCGGCGGCTTTCAGAGCGTCGTGCAGCGCGGGTCCCCATGTAATGATAGAAACATCCTTGCCTGACCGCTTGATATCGGCCTGTCCGAACGGAATCAGGTAATCGCCTTCCGGCACATCACCTTTGATGCCGTAAAGCAACTGCGATTCAACAAACATTACCGGGTTGTTGTCGCGGATGGCGGTCTTCAGCATGCCTTTCGCATCATACGGAGTTGCGGGGTAGGCGACATAGAGTCCCGGAATATGCGCGAACATAGTTTCAAGCGTTTGTGAGTGCTGTCCGCCATAGCCTTTACCGCCGCCAACAGACATGCGATAGACCAGCGGAACTTCAACTGAAGCACCGGTCATATAGTGCCATTTGGCAGCCTGATTGCTGATCTGGTCTGATGCCATCAAGGCGAAGTCCATATACATCAATTCAACCACCGGCCGCAGACCGGCCATTGCGGCGCCGACGGCGGTGCCGCAGATGCAGGCTTCGGAGATGGGGGAATTGAAGACGCGCTGGCGTCCGAAGGCTTCGAGCAGATCCTTGGTGACCTTGAAGGCTCCACCGTAATCGGCAATATCCTCACCGTACATTACCACGCGGTTATCGCGGCGCATTTCCTCATAGAGCGCCTCCTTGATGGCGTCCTTATAGGTGAGTTTGCCTTCGACCCGCTTGATCTGCGGTTCCGCCTTGACAATTGTTGTTTTGGCGTGTTCCGCGGGAACGGTATCTTCAAACGTATCAGTGTACATATAACGGATAACGTCGGCCGGGTCGGGATCGGCGGCAGTGGCGGCCCTGGCGGCGGCGGCGGCATTGCGGTCGGCCACACGCTTGCGCAGGGCGGCCAGTTTGCGTTCAGTCAGCACACCGTTCTTGACCAGTTCTTTGGCAAAGCTTTCGATGGGGTCAACCGCCTTCCATGAAGCTTCTTCCTCGCGCAGGCGGTATTCGTTGCGCGGATCGCTGAGCGAGTGTCCGTAGTAGCGGTAGGTATCCAGCTCGATCAGCCATGGTCCCTGTCCCTTGCGGCAGCCTTCGGCAGCGCGCGCGACGGCTTCACGCACAGCCAGCACATCCATCCCGTTGACAACTTCGGCATGCATATTGTTGTCGGCAAACCCGGTGGCGCGGCGTGCCAGTGATGCTACACCGGCAACCTCTTCATCGGCGCGTCCGGTCATGCCGTAGTGATTATTGACGATCAGAAAGATAATCGGCAGGCCGAAAGCCTTGTCCTTGGCCAGATGATTGGTGAACTGGTCCATCGCGGCCCAGTTGAGCGACTCCAGAACCACGCCGTTGGAATAGGCCCCGTCGCCGGCAAAGCAGCAGGTGACGCGTTTGTTGCCGGAATAGCGTGCGCTCATGGCTGCACCGGTGGCAATCGGCACACCGCCGCCGACGATGGCGTTGGCGCCGAGATGGCCCACGCGGAAGTCGGCAATGTGCATTCCGCCGCCGCGTCCCTTGCAATAGCCGTCCTCTTTGCCGAAAAGTTCGGCAATTGTTCTGAAGACATGATCATCCAGTGCCGCTTCAACCAGGGCTTTGCGGTTTTTAGCGGAGCATTCCGGTACGCGTGCGCGCAGGGTTGCGGCATCCATGCTGCGGATGGCGACACAGCCCTTGGCAATACTGTCGCCGTGGCCGCGGTGGGTGGAGGTGATGTAGTCCATCGGGTCGATGCCGATGCAGGCGCCGACGCTGGTGGCTTCCTGGCCGATTGATACGTGGGTCGGCCCGCGGTAATTAAAGTCGGCGCATGACTCGTAGGCACCCGAGCGCAGCTTGATGATCATCTCCTCGAATTCACGCACCATCAGCATGTCCTCGAGCATATCGATCATATCCTGCGGCTTCAATCCGGCGCGCAGTTCCTGTTTAATGGTTTTCTTATAACGATAGGCTTCAATTTTCCCGCAATCGATTGTGTGCGGTTTGAAGTCCGGGACCATGTTACTCAGGTAGTTGGGCATTGCGTCGTTCTCCTTCTATTTTTTTTGTTTGTTTCTTGTTGTTGCTTTTTCGATTGAGATACCCATTTTACGAAAGGGGGCCAGCATGGCGGCGCTTGCGTCGTTGTCGGTGATAATTGTGTTGAGTGCTTTCAACTCACCGAAGCGCACAAACGATGTTTTGCCGAACTTGCTGCTGTCGGCCAGCATGATAATTTTCTGGGCATGTGCAAAGACCAGGCTTTTAGTCTGGGCTTCGCGCGGGTCGGTGGTAGTGAGTCCGTCTTTGATGCTCAGTCCGATGGTGCCCATGAAGGCGCAATCGACATGCAAGTGATTCAGCAGCGGTTCGGAGAGGGATCCGACGAGCGTCTGGCTGCGCCGCCGCAGTTCGCCGCCGGTCAGGATCAGGCGCGGTCCGCGGCCGCAGAGATTGGTGGCCACGCCGAGCGAATTTGTCACTACGGTGATATCGTTACGATCCTCCAGCAGGCGTGAAAGCAGCAGAACGGTGCTGCCGCCATCGAGGAACAGGGTATGGTTGGGTCTGACATGCTGCAGGGCCGCGGCGGCGATCGCCTGCTTTTCCTCTGAGGCCAGATGGGTTTTATCGGCGAACAGCGGTTCATCGAGGCGGCTGATGGCGCTCACGGCACCGCCATGGACGCGTTGCAGCAGTCCGCGGCTTTCCATATCCACCAGATCGCGGCGGATGGTTGCGGCGGATGCGCCGGTTTTGCGGCACAGTGTTGCCACGCTGACGACCCGCTGCTCCTTCAGCAGTTCGCGGATATGGTCAGTGCGTTCCGCCGCCAGTTCGCGTGTTTCCTTCAAGTGCAGTCTCCGTAAAATGACCGAATTCGCTCAAAAACGTTCAAATTCAATCATAAGTTTAATGCGTATGCAAGCGTTTTTTTGGGAGTACCTGCCGCAAGGGCGCATCTGCGATTAGGTGCAAATACTTTATAGTTCAGCAGAATACGCCGCCCACAGAGGAGGACAGGAACCCACGGATGGGAAACCCGACCCACGGATGG
>PXDI01000198.1 GCA_003565095.1 PVC group bacterium
GGGTAGGGATACCGCACAGTTGGATGCGCTGTTGGCGGAAGAAATGCGCGCGGCCAGCGGGGCCATGCCGCCGGAGGCGGTTACCCGTGCGGCTGACTTTCTGTTGCGCGGTGGACTCAAGCACGCCGCGATTGTTGCCGCCGAGGCTGCGGCCGCCGGTGCTCCTTCGTACCTGCCGGCGCAAATAATAGCATTGCGCGGCGCAATGCTGCTGGAGGATCGCGAGAAAACATTGCGTTATACCCGTGCGGCGATTCGTGCCGCGCATGAGCCGGATAAAACACTGTATGAAAGTCTGGCACGGCTGCGTATCGACAGTGATGAGATCCCGCTGGATGGTGATATGCTCGAAGCGGTAAAACAGTTGGTGCAGAGCGATCCTGAGAACACCTTGTGGCTACGTCTGCTTGGGTATATGCGTTTACAGCGCGGCGGTTGGGAAATCGTCGATGCTGCCGGCATCATGCTTGAAGCCATAGAGCGCGGTATGGACGATCCGCTGCCTTTTCTGGTGGGTGCTGAAGCATCGCGCCGTGCCGGAAACAATCAGCGTGCCGTTGACCTGTTGCGGCGTGGTCTGGAGAAACATCCCGAGAATGCGGAAATGTTGAATAATCTGGTCTTCTCGCTGGCGCAGGATGAGGCCGGCCTGGCGGAAGCGCGCGGCAAGGTGGATCAACTGCTCAACCGTATGGGTGATAATCCGCATGCACTGGATACGGCGGCTTTTGTTTATATGGCCGGCGGTGAATATGCTGCGGCGCAGGAAATGATCGGCCGCGTTCAGAAAACCGCTGCCAGCGACAGCCCCCTGGCTTTTCGTTCACGGGTGATGCAGGCGCGCATCCAGCTTGAGCTTGGGCATCCGGAAGAAGCGCGCGCGATCCTCATTGAGGCCGGAAAATTTGTCAGGCATGCGGCGCAGGATGATTTACTGGAAGCCGGCCGTTTGCGTAACCGTGCTGATAGCGAGATTCAACAGCGGCAGCGGGAGGCGTTGCGGCCGTAGTGCGTCTTTCCCGCAGCTCCGACTGAATGGCTGCATCAGTGCTGATATATGGTGTACCGCAATGCCGGCAGCAGGCGCCTTCCGCAACGGCGTGTTTGCATTGCCGGCAGCTCGTTTCCATAACCTCCCCGCAATAGCGGCAATAACGGCCATGCAGTTCAGAAACAAGACACAGTTGCGGCCAGAGCAATATTTCTGTTCCGGCTGCGTAAAGATGTACAGAAGGGCAGTAATGATTCGGGCAGAAACCCTGCTGCGGCTGATCCGGCTCAGTCTGGTCAAGCGCGACGGTCACTTGCAGTATTTCCGCTAGCCGCGCAAGTTTATCCTTCGATAAAGCGTTATGCCGGCCTTGTTCCATCATGCTGATGGCCGACTGCGTACAGCCGCTTTCCTCCGCCAGTGCGGTTTGTGAAATGCCCTGCGCCCGGCGTGCCTGACGCAGGACCGTATGCAGCGGCCGGATGTCTTTGTGCAAATGCTGTTCTGATTTCATGCCGCAAATTATCTACAGGTTATCCACAGGGTACAAGTAAAAGATATCAACAGGTTATCAACATGGTTAAGTAGTTGCCGCATAATAATCTATTCACGCATAGGGCGGTTGTTATCAAATGTAAAAACAAATAAATTATCAACAGCTTGATAATCGTTTGCTGATTTAATGAATTGAGCTGGTGAGCAGATCGGATTAATGCGTTATTGATCCGTGGTGAGACTATGCTATATTACCGCCTTGATTTGAGCTGATCGGCCTGGGTGGCGGAATGGCAGACGCATCGGACTTAAAATCCGATGAGCAATAGCTCGTGAGGGTTCGACTCCCTCCCCAGGCACCAACGCAAAAACCCTATCTTTATTGGTCTAAATGCACGTTTACCCCACCGCTTGCCACAGCCTCGTTGTTCTTGCGTTCCACTCAAATCCACTGTTTTCGGTGCTCAAAAAGAATACATAAAGAATACACGGCGTTCCCCCTCATCGTCCAGTGAAATCAGCCTGTTTCCCGAAAAGCCGCCCCGGTTTCTCTGCGAAAGCGGTGTTTTGTATGCTTGGCAGCATTTTTTCTGCCGATCCTTGATGTTTTGCGGTGGCTATTTCGTTGAATGGTAGAGAGGGCCTCCGATTAACGAACGTGAAGGTGCCTCATTGCGACGGTGTTGGCATTTTGAATCGTTTTTAGCCCGAATAATTCATGAAAAGAAATCTTCCCACTGATAGCACTGATTACACGGATAAATGATAAGCATGATAACAATCCGTGTTATTCGTGCAATCCGCGGTAAAAAAATATGTGCAAACGGCTTATGGATTATTTCAGCGAGTTGATGAATAGATCAGGTTAGAGCGCGGTCATTTTCGTAAAGTATTGATCTTTACCCAATTCCCCGGCGTCTTCTCATACTTCCAGAACATCCACCCATTACATGTTCTTCGTCCGACCGCATCTCTGCCTGCAATCGATGGCGAATTATAAGTTTTTCTCTTATAGCGGATTTTTCCGTCTTGGAGCACGCGCGCCTTATGCGTTATTTTTCGATGTACGCCCTGCAACCTCGTTATGCCGTTTGCTTTTGCTAAAGCAGCAAAATCGTTTTCACGTTTTTTTACTTTGTCATTTGCTTTTGTTGCTTTTTGTTTTTCCAAGTGGGGGCTGGTCTTTCGTTTTCTGCGTAATTTCTTATATCCAAAAAGTTTTTCTATCTGTATCTCCTGCTCTTTTCTGATAGCTGAATGCAGATTGGACCAAAGATTATCGGCTCCCGGTAAGCCGCCCCGGGTTGCGTTTCCTTTAGGGTCTGCTATGCGCAGAATCATTGATTCCAGTTCTTTGATGTGTTCGACTTTCCTTACGAGGTATAAACTGAAACGGTTCCATTTGCCGGCATGCTTGTCTCTCAAATGTTGCTTGATGCGATTGCGCAGATTCGTTGCAAGGCCTACATAATAGAGGCGATCGCCTTTATATAATGCATATACACCGTGCCTGCCATGAACCAGATCGGTTATCTGCTTGGGAAATTCGGAAAAGGCGCTACTCGCAATTCGCTCAAGATACCCCAATACCAACGGGCGGGTTGCAGCTTTTCGCTTTTGCGTCTTTCTCATAAAAACTCCCACGTTCATTGCTCTGCTTGTATTCTGTTCGGAAATCTGCCATATATCAGCTCCGTGCGCAAGGCTGTATTGTTTTGATATTGTTGTCTAATGTTCGTTTATGACTTGGCATTTTTTATTAAATCTTAAGTCACGCTATAAGTCCATCTAGACAAACAAATATGAAAATGATAACTAGCAGATATACAAGTGGAGTAATTCACCCGCCTTGTTTACTCCGCTATGGTTTTTTAATCTTTATTCATGTCGGGCGGGGTCTGTTTTTTTGAGGTGGGGGGCTTTTGATTTGATTGTCGACGAAAGTACAAACATGTATGGAGGCGACTTGACTGGCGGATCGCTCTTGGTGCGAGAGAGCCGGATTGTGGCGCGCATGTTGGTTGCCGGAGATTCTCCAGACGATATTCAGTCGCGGATCATGGACCAAAACCTGTTTCAGAATGGCAGTGCCGCAACAACTCGGAAGTATTGCCGGCTTATTTTTTCCCGGTTTTCCCATGTAGCCCCGGAGCAACTGCATATCGTCGCCTGCGGCTCTGATGAAAGTGCAGCCCTTATGCTTCTTGCGGCTGTGTTAAAGACATACCCGATTGTCCGCGATTTTGTGGACGAGGTTCTGTGCGA
>PXDI01000219.1 GCA_003565095.1 PVC group bacterium
CGCCATCCCCCGCTCGACGGCCTTGTGCCGTAGAGCGGAAGGATTCTGGCAAGGCAACCGCAAATAAACAGACAAGCGCCCGGGTTGTGCAAGAAAAGCGCCTTGCTCAATGCTTGCGCTTTCTCGGGCTCTATTCTGTTTTGATTACTGCGCACCGCAAAACAGAATTCTCTTGTCCGACGACACAAGGTCGTCGGACGCCAGGGAGGGCGAACCTCCCGCTCGACGGCTGTCGAGGAGAGACCGACAAAGTTTGCGACAAAGCTCGCGACAAAGATTTCGGGTCTAAGGTCTTTCCCCTAACCCCTAACACCTAACCCCTAACACCTTCCCCTCCGTCTGCGGTCTTCAGTCTAATTCATCCATCAACTTCATGTGCGACCAGTGCTTCATCTACCCACAGGGCGATAATCTTGATATCCGGATAGAGCGCGCGCATGTTGGCCAGCGCCTGCTTGATCTGGCTGTATTGCACTTCCTCCGGTTCCGGGTTGCCCGCGCAGTCGGCATGCGCCACCAGTGCCAGCGCTTTTGATTCGTGCTTGTAAAGCGAGATTTCAAGCCGCTTGATAATTGACCCGAACAATTCCTGCGGCTGTTGCTCCGCCAGAATCCTGATCGGTCCCGGTTCGGTAATTTCGTCTACCCAGCAAACCCCGAAAAGTTCCTTGAGATAAGTGTTCACCGGATCCTGAGTGCGTCCATCCATGCAGTTAATGGCGGTGCAGAATGAATGCGGCCGCGGCTCGCAGATGCAGTCTTCATTAAGCGGGATCATGGCATTGAACGGTTGAATATGGTGTTCAATTTTGCGCACACGGTTAATAACTCTGCCCTCCAGCGCGTCCAGCCAGCCCCAGATGGCCACGCCGCGCGGATAGTAGCGCAACTGGTTGCCGGCAAAGGTTTCAAAGAACAGGCTGACTTCGTGCGTATTGGTGGCCACCTGCCATTCCCAGTAGCGTTCCGCCATGCCGCGGAAATCAAGTCCGCGGTAGAATCCGGCAATGTCACGCAGCATGTTCATTGAAATCCACCCCGGATTGGCGGCCATGCCGGCCAGTCCCTGCATTTCATCAAGCGTACGGTGGTCTTCCCAGCGGAAGTTGGAATGCGCGCAACCGTATTCGCGCAGACAGGCGCGCGTGGCGTGTTGCAGATCGCGGATCAGTCTTTCCCGCGGCAGACCGCAGTCAACCCCCACCATATCCATCAGAGCCAATCCGTTTACTGTGTAGATATGCGGGGCATCCCAGCCGGGGATCGCTGTGCAGTCCTCTTCCTCGCCGGTCCAGGGATTCATGATCCTCCCGCCGGGTTCGGTTAATGTGGTAAAATGGTCACCGGCCCAGCCTTTTTCACAGATTGTCCGGCGGATTCTGTCGGCCTGCTGTTTGCAGCGCGGTGCAAGATCGTCATCTTTCAGCAATGCGAGCATCTCCCCTGAACCGATCAAAGCCGCCAGCGTTTTGACGGCAAGGTAGACTTGTTTTCTGCCGAACTGGATTGCCGGGCTGGCGTCGTCGATGGTATTGGCGACGCCCTGATCCGGGATGCCGTCTCCGGTGCTGTCGGCAGCGATTAAAAACTCTGCATAACGTGCCAGTGCTGCGCCGTGTTTTTTTATTACCGAAGCGTCGCCGGTACGCTGCCAGTAAACAAAGGCAAGAATCAGGTAGTTGGCCGCCTCTTCAACCGGCATGTCATGGCTGTAGATCTGGCCGTTGGCGGTGGCATGCGCACCCATGTCGTGCGACAGATAGGCGGTTCCTGTGCCGGCGTCTCCCAGTGTGCGTGCCCCATCCAGTTCAAATTCCGGCCACCAGTCAAGCTGGATGCGTAGTAGTTCCGGCCACAGCACGAGGTAAAACGGCGCCTGGGTATATTCAACGTCAACGGTTGAATGGAAGTAGCAGCAGCCTTCCCAGACGCTGAACCAGTCGCGCTCACCGTCCACTGCCCACCATGTGTTGACCATCCATGAATGCAGCGTCTGGGCCATTAGCCGCTGCGCGCTTACCGGAAGGGTGGGGCGGTCTGTCAGCGTATCAATCCCGGCGGCGTTTTCCGTGATGGCGGCCGCATTCTCGCGTGCCCACGCGGCTACCGCATCAAGGCCATTAAACTGCTGTGTGTATTTAAACGGCAGCCGCCGTCCTTGCACTTCCATTACCGGATTGCTCCATGTGCACCAGCACACCTCAATCCCGGCGGTTTTCTGTTTCAGATCAATTTCCTGTTCAAAACGTGTGCCGGTTAATTTGCCGTTGAGCGCCAGCAGCCGGTCGCTTTGCGGCAGGTGTTCTTCACGGGCCTGCCAGACGTCCTCCATTGCAGCGTGGGTCGCCCCGCGTACGCTCGTGAATTCCAGATCGAGGCTGGATTGGTCATGCGGATTCAGTTGAAGGCTTTCGCCCTGCCATTCCAGGAAAATGACCGCCTTGTTCAGATCAAGCGAACGTTTGGTCCAGCGGAACTGGCCGCCGAGTGCTTCGATCTGCAAGTTGAAAAGCATTACCGGAGCGGTACTGAACTGTGCATCCCCGGGGCGGAAGGGAACGGTGACTGTCAGCGTCAGGCGCGTGGCGCTGGCGGCGTGAATGCCGATAAAACGTGAGGTGCAGGGAGTGATGCGCTGGTCAACAAAATCAAACCCGTGCGCATCGCCGGCCAACGGCAGGCAGTATTCCTGTCCTTCGATAATCACTCCCGCCCGCAAATGAAAATCCGGCAGGCGGGTGAAGCGGTCAAAGCGGATGATCCCGCATTTACGGTCGGCAGGATTAAAAAGAATTCCGTGGCGTGATCCGGTTACGGCCAATGCATCGCACATCAATTGCATAAATGTCCCTCTTTTTCAGTGTTGTTCAGAGAAGAAACCATACGCAAAAAAAACGCCTTAAGCCAGTGTTGATTTATGGTGTATTACAGCACTTCGTAGATATATGTCAGGCTGTAATAGATGCCGGCAAGAATGAAAACACCGCCGGCAGTCAGCCGGATATATTTTTCAATAACCGTCAGGCGATTGAACGCGCGTCCGACCAGCTCTCCTGAGAGCATGATCAGAAAAGCAAACAGCACAACCGGCAGTGCGGTGCCGATGCCGTACAGGGCGGGCAGCAGCAGCGGTGAGCTGTTCTGGATGGCCAGCGGGATTAATCCGATAAAGAACAGCGCGGCGGCAAACGGACAGAATGACAGGGCAAAAAGCACGCCGAGCACAAAGGCCCAGATGCCGCCGCCTTCGGCAACATGCTTTTGCACCCGGTCACCGGCCAGATGCAGCGAAGCACCCCCGCCGATCCATCCGAGCAGCAGCATCCCGAGCACAATCATTGCGGGACCAAGAATGTAGTTTATATACTGCTGCAAAAACTGCGACACGCCGGTCACTTGCAGCAGTCCTCCGGCCAGCAGGATGCCCAGCAGCACGTAGGTTAATGTTCGTCCGGCGGTATAATAAAGTCCGCATAGCAGCACCCGCCGGCGGGAGGAAAGATGCCGGCCGATAAAGGAGATGGCGGCGATATTGGTTGCCAGCGGACAGGGACTGATCGACGTCAGCACTCCCAGCCAGAATGCCGAAACTACCGCAATCCACCAGCTCATGAAGCACCTGACCGGTTTTCGAGAGCGGCCAGCGCTTCCGCGATGGCCGCGCCGATGTATTCGTTGAAACTGTCCGGATTACGGTAAAGCGTCCAGACATCATCCATGCGCTTGAATCCGGTTTCCTGTCCGTTTTCAACAGTGGTTATGACCACGCAGGCGGATGCCACGCCGTAGCGCTGCGCCATAGCGGGATTATGCTGAAAGTTTGCCTCGTGCCATTCCAGCCGCCCGTCCGCCAGTGCATGGGCGAACTGCTCCTCGACAAGCGTGCGCGCCAGCAGCTCAATCGTATTGCATGTTATGCAGCGGAAACTGGCGTGCAGATAGTAGACAACGACCCGGCGGCCTTCTTCGGCGGCGGTAAACTCACCGCCGGCCACGGCTTCTGTGCCGGCGTCTTGCGCCGCCGGCTGGTTGGTCTGCCGCAGCGTCGCCTCTTTGCCCAGCACAAAGCCGATGCTGATAAGCACAAAAGCCAGCAGAGCGCGGCTTGTAATCGAGCACAGTTTTTCAATCATTGTTACAACAGTTTCTGTATGTCTTCCGCCGAGAGAACCTTGCCGGCGCTTTTTACCTGTCCGTCGATGGCCAGTGCCGGGGTGCTCATTACCCCGAACTGCATGATGTCGGTTATTTTTTCGACTTTCTCGACCGCCGCGTCAATGCCTTTGTCTTTGACCGCCTGTTGCGCGTTGGCAAAAAGCATTTTGCATTTGGGACAGCCGGTCCCGAGGATTTGTATTTTCATTTACAGTTTCTCCTTTTTAACTTTTTACTGTCAGCTTTTCTTATTCCAATGAACATTTTTATAAACGGAGAGATTCGAGAGTAAGAGTAGGTGTACGAGTAAGGTGACTGACGGATCTTCTCCGTACTTTTACTCTTACTCGTACACACATATTTCTCAATCTCTCTTGTCTACCGGACTGTTTTGTTTTTTCTCGTCAACTGTTACCTCGGGAGTTAAACAACCTGTTCTCTAACGCCCCATCACACTACCGAAAATAATCCCCGAGATGGTCGCCATCAGCACCACCAATCCCAGGAATGTCATGGTTTTCTTAGGTCCGAGAATCGAATTGATCACCAGCATATTGGGCAGTGACAGTGCTGGCCCGGCCAGCAGCAGCGCCAGAGCGGGGCCTTGTCCCATGCCACTGTCGAGCAGGCCGCGGAGAATCGGCACTTCCGTCAGCGTGGCAAAATACATCAAGGCGCCCGTTATTGAGGCAAAGAAATTTGTCCAGAGCGGCCACAGCATCGCCAGCCAACCCGGGGCCGATTCAGCATTTGAACCCAGCAGCGCCAGCAGCGGCAGGGGCGAATCGCCCACCAGTGATTGAATCCACACATTCGGGATGATGCCGGCATCCACGCTGTCGGGGCTTCCCAGAAAAAACCCCGCCGCCAGCACGCCCATAAACAGCAGTGGCATGATCTGCTTTGCAAAGCCCCAGGTCTGGTCGCGCCATTCGCGCATCTGTGGTCCAGCCATGGTGGTCAATACCGCCAATCCAATGCCGCCGGCGGTAAAAGCCAGTCCCGGATAGCCCGGCAGAACCAGTGCCAGCACGGCTGCGGGTACCGCGCAAACCGCTACCATCCACGCTTTCACCGCGAAAAACCGCCACAGCGAAAAGCCCAGCAGCAGACCGAAGCCGGAAGCCAAGATCCATTTAGCGCGGAAAATCGCATACCACACGCCGCTGGCCTCCTCCGGTTTTGCCCAGTTGGCAAATACCAGCACACCGACCATGCTCAGGAAATACAGCGCGGTCTGCCACAGCGGGCGGTCATTTTCGTCTTCCTCGATAAACACATCCTGCACATTAGCCGCCTTGGCGCGTTCTTCTTTCAGGAAGATCAGATGCATCAGCAAACCGATCACCACGCTGAAAATAATTGCGCCGACAGCCCGTCCCACGCCAAGCTGCCAGCCGAGCACGCGGGCGGTCAGTACAATTGCCAGCACATTGATTGCCGGACCGGAGTAAAGGAAGGCCACCGCCGGGCCTAGTCCCGCCCCGCGCATATAGATTCCGCCGAAAAGCGGCAGCACAGTGCAGGAACACACGGCCAGAATTGTGCCGGAAACCGAAGCCACGGAGTAGGATAGCCACTTCTTCGCCTTCGGTCCGAAATATTTCATGACCGCGTTTTGGCTGACAAAGACACCGATGGCACCCGCAATAAAGAATGCCGGTACCAGGCAGAGCAGCACATGCTCGCGCGCATACCAGCGAGCCAGCCGGGCCGCCTCGATTATGGCGCCTTGAAAACGCGGCGTCTCAATCGGCAGGTAGTAAAGCGCCCCGAAAACCGCCGCCAATAGTACCAGTATCTTTAATTCTTTTTTACCCGATTCATTCATAACCTTAAGTCTTTCAATCCCCATCCGTGGGTCGGCTCTGCCATCCGTGGTAAATCATCCCATCCCCATCCCCCATCCGTGGGCCGGGTTTCCTATCCGTGGGTTATCAATCCCCATTCCCTTCCCCAGTGGCGATAACGTGCGCCTGCTGGTTAGGCAAGCAATGTTTCCGTGCCGCAGCATCCGGTTCCTCTCCGCACATGGGTCAAGAGATCCGAGTGTAAGAGTACGTGTACGAGTAAGGGGCTTCCGGTCCGAATGGTCTTACCGTACTCTTACACATACTCGTACACGCAAATCTCCCTCTTCTTTTCCTCCTGCCATCCGCGGGTCACCTTCCCATCCTGCCCACTACACAATGAACGGGAGCTTGATGTTTTTGTTTGCGGCTATGCCGCGCTGTGTTTTTTTACTTCGCTTCGGGGGTGCTCCAGACAGTCTTCTCTTTGCTGGCTACACCAAGTCCGGGACCTTCGTCTGCCAGCAGGTGAATCCAGACGCGCTTGACGAATTCGGCATCAAATAAGTTCATATTAGGATTGCCCATTGGATTTACGCCGACACCCATGCGCGGTTTTTCGGCTTTCTGATCCCAGAAAAGCATGCAAGGGCGTTCGTCTTCGCGTAACCTTAAATCATAACGGGTTTTGCCGGTTGCATCTTTCAGATTCAGGCCGGGGTGTCCGTCGTTGCCGAGATTCAGTGTGGCTTTCGGGGTTTCGTCAGCGGCCAGCAGGGTCACTGACGGGCCGTCTGCTTTTACTGCTACAGTAGCGCGTTTTTTGCCTTCGGCGTCCATCAGTACCAGCGCCGGCCCTTCTTCAGTGCCGGTGAGCATGCCGATCACCTGACCTGTGGCATTCACCAGTTCAAAACGCTGCGCGCGCAGCACTTCCGGCACTTCTTCGGCATGTGCCGCAAAGACCGTTACCAGCATTGCAATCGAAACCAGACCAGCCGTTCCTGTCACCTTCATACTGCCTCCTTCTTATGTGTAACGTTCTGTCAAGAATTGCGCCCCAGTCTTGGAGCTAATCGTCGTTTCATCAAGTTCTTTGTTTGCGAGTTTGGGAGTTTGGGAGTATGGGAGTGTGGGAGTTGGACCAGATCCCCCCATCTTCTCTAACCTGATATATGATAGACAATTTATTTTCACTATGCTCATCCAAAACCCTCACACACTCACATACCGTTTTCATCACTTTTTGCCCATACAACTTTTGACAGTTCCATGTGTAATTACCCGCAGCATGAGAGGATGCTGTCCGGCTGTCAATAAAATTGTTGCGTTGTTGTGCAACAGTGCGATAGCATGCTGTCATGAATAGTGATGAATTAAACGCGCGGGCAAAGATAATGAAGGCGCTGGCCAGTCCGGTACGACTTAAGATTGTTGATGAACTCAGTCGCGGCGAAAAGTGTCTGTGTGAGCTTTTACCGTTATTCATAATGAATAAATCAACACTTTCACGGCATATGGCGGAATTGCGCAATGTCGGGATCGTGTCAGAAAGGCGGGAAGGTGCGAGAACTTATTTCAAGTTGCAAACTCCCTGCATTTTAAGCATTTTTGATTGCACCATGGGGGTAATCAAAGCCGAAGCGCAACGGCATAGTAAGATTACCGGGAATCCGCGATAAGGGTTGTGAAGAATCAAAACAGATGGGATGAGAGCGGCAAACGACTACAGCGAAGACTACGAAGGATGAATGAGAAATCTGTCCTGTGAGCCGTAGCCGTCGACCGAAAAACCTACGTATAAATTTGACAGGCCAGTCTGCTAACGAAAGGAGTGCAGGTATGAGTGAACAGAGTAGTGCATGTGCATGTGGAATGGCGCCGAAACTGATTTTTGCATGTTCAGGAGCGGCGGATGTCGGGGCGGTGGCTGATCAGGCGGCGCGTAAGCTGACCCGTGACGGGGCAGGGAGAATGTTCTGTACCGCCGGTATCGGCGGGCGGGTTTCCGGCATTATGGAAACCACCAGATCCGCCGCGCGGATTCTGGCAATTGACGGCTGCCCGTTGAATTGCGTCAAACTGAGTCTCGATGAGGCCGGCTTTGATAAATATGAACATCTGCAGCTTGCCGGTCTCGGGATGGTGAAAGGCCAGACCCCGCCGGTACAGGAGGCCATTGACAAGGCCGCCGCCGCAGGCGCTGAAATGCTGAAGTGCTGAAGCCCGCCGGGCTTGCGTAAGGTTCAATGTAATACAAAGGAACAGAATGACAAAGATTAATCAGAATTTATGCAGGGTGCTGCCGGTTGCGATGTTGAGTTTGTTATTGATCAGCTGCGGCGGAGGAAATGATCCTGTTGATGGGGCAGCGGCGCCGGCACCTGCCGCGGCGACTGAAACGATCGCTGTGGCAGCGGTTCCGGCACCGGAACTGCCGCCGGATGCCCCGCTGCTGGCGGAAACCTATCCGGTGCTGTCATCGGGTCCGCTGAAGTTTGCGCGGCTTGCCGAACTTGAGCCGGGCTATCTGTTGCATACTGAAGGGCTGCTGATCACGCAGGATGACCTGGCACGCGAAATAGCCGCCCTCCCGCCGCAGTTCAGGGAAGAAATGCAGAAAAATGCGTTTTTTATCGTGGAACAAAGGGCAACGCATGCATTGTTGATGAATGAAGCCCGCCGTCAAGCCGAAGGCAGTATGCCCCGTGGTGATGATGCGCTCTTGCAGGCCTACCTTGAAAAGATTGTCGAGGATGTCGCTGTTGATGATGAAGATATCGCGCAATTTTATGAAGATAACCGTGATATGGTCGGCGGTGCTGCGCTGGAGCAGGTCACCCCGCAGATCCGGCAGCATCTGCTGCAGCAGAAAAAGCAGCATATGATTGAAGATTATGTGATGAATCTGGGGCGTGACCGGGAAATCGGCGTTGCGGCGGATTGGGCGGCACAGCAGGCGGCATATGCGCTGGATAATCCGATCGATCAGGCGCGCGCCAGCGGAATGCCGACGGTGGCCTCTTTCGGAGCCGACACTTGCCGCCCATGCCAGATGATGAAGCCGACCCGCGAGGCAATTCAAGAAGAGTATGCCGGAAAGCTCAACATGGTTTATGTGCATGTCAACATCGACCAGATTCTGGCCACGCGCTATGGCGTGCGCGGTATTCCTTTTACCGTGTTTTTTGATGCCGAAGGCAACCGCATTCACGAACAGGCCGGACTGATGACCAAAGAACAGATTCTGCCCTGGCTGGAAAAAAGCGGCGTCGATATCTGATTACCGTGACAAGACCAAATCAAGGGTCTTCCGAAGAATCTGTGGGTAGATTGTTGTTGTCTGGGGTAGCCGCATCAGCCGCACCTGTGCCCGTCGTTGAAAGTGAATCGGGTAAGGGTAGCCGAGTAAGGGTGTCGGGTAAGTGTTTCAGTCATCACGCACACTTCCATGTGCAATTGGCGCAGCTTTCGGCAGGCCTCCAAATCATCAACAGCAATTTATACCTTCTCTGCTGAAACCTGAAACCCGCCGCCTGAAACCTTTACCATACAGTGTCCGGTGTAACCGACGAAGTGTTTGCAAAGTGCCGGCATTTGTTTTACCTTTATAGTCATGATAGAGCTGATAGATAACAACAGAGAAAACTTAGCGAAACTGTGCCGGCGTTACAGGGTAAAGCGGCTTGACCTTTTCGGTTCAGCGGTAGCGGGAAATTTTGATCCGATAAAGAGCGATCTGGATTTTATTATCGAATTTGAGGATCGCCGTGAATCGGGCATTCTTGAGCGTTATCTTGATTTTGCCAGAGCACTGGAAGAACTCTTTGGTCGGCATGTTGACCTTTTGACCCCGCGTTCCATCAAAAATCCGTTCTTCATGGACAACGTTAATAGAAGCAGGATGAATCTTTATGACAGAAATATTCAAGCAGCGTATTCATGATGCTGTAAACGCATGTCAAGCGATTCTGAATTTTACAGAGGCGGCGGCATTTGATGACTATTCAGAAAACCTCATGTTGCGCTCTGCTGTAGAAAAGGCAGTTTGAAATATTGGGGGAAGCCTTAAACCGGGCAAATGAAGAAAGGCCTGATTTAGCAGAGCAGATTCCCGACATTCCGCGGATCGTCGGTATGCGTAATCGTATTATTCACGGTTATGATTCGGTCGATGACGAGATCGTCTGGGATGCAATTCATAATAACATTCCCTCATTGCTCGCTGGTTTGTGTAAAAGTCTTCCGGTGTAAACTCCATCAATGCAGCAAGCGCTGTCGCAATGGAGCAGCTATTATGTAACTTACTATGTCACTGGTAATATTGCATTGTCTGTAGGGATGCCCCTGGCCAGAGGGGCGGCCCAAGGGCCTGGCCCGCCCCTACCGACGTCTACGCTCAAGGCAAGACTTTTGAGAATTACGCCAAATAATAACCGTTGACAGCGCGTCCGCGCTTTCCTATATTTCGCCATATAACGAAACCAGAAGCAAGGCGCGCCGGTAAGCGCAGAGTATCGTCTTTATTCAGGAGGCTTATGAGCAATACTGCGGTTCGTTCAATTCTCCAGGTGACAAAAGCGCTGGCGGATCTGCAGCGGGTCAGGGTGCTGATGCTGCTGCAAGGAGGAGAGTTGTGTGTTTGCCAGATAGTGGAGGTGCTGGGGTTGGCCCCGTCGACGGTATCAAAGCATCTTTCAATCCTTGCTGCCGCCAACCTTGTTATTTCCCGCAAGGATGGCCGCTGGGCATATTACCGGCTGCCGGAAGGGGCGGCCGCGGTGGCCGTTGCTCCGGTGTTGGAGTGGTTGTTCCGCTCACTGAAAAACGACAAATTCATTAAACAGGACAAACAAAAGTTAAAGAGCGTGGTTGCCTGCGATCCGGAAGATTTATGCAGACGGCGCCGGGGATGAGGGGCATAAGCAAAGGAGAAACGGGAAATGACATGTGCAACGGTTGATGTGAGTCAGGAAAAGAAACTGAATGTATTCGAGCGTTATCTGACGCTCTGGGTGGCGCTGTGTATCATCGGCGGCATCATTCTTGGTAAGGTGGCGCCGGGCGTAGCGCGGGCCCTGGACGGCATGGCCATCTATGTCGACGATGCTCCGGTGGTCTCGATCCCGATCGCCATCGCGCTGTTCTTCATGATGTATCCGATCATGGTGAAGATCGACTTTGCCGAGGTCATTAAGGCCGGCAAGACGCCTAAACCGGTGCTGCTGACACTTTTCATGAACTGGTGCGTAAAACCTTTCACCATGTTCGGCATCGCCTGGCTGTTTCTTGGCGTGCTGTTCCGGGATTTATTGCCCGGCATGGATGTGCTAAAGGACGGTACGGAAGTCGAACTGTGGCGTTCGTATATTTCCGGTGCGATTCTGCTGGGGATTGCCCCCTGCACGGCGATGGTACTGATGTGGGGTTATCTGGCCAAGGGAAATCAAGGGCTCACCCTCGTGATGGTGGCGATTAATTCGTTGACCATGCTGGTGCTGTACGGATTGCTGGGTGGCTGGCTGTTGGGCGTTAACGAAATGCCGGTGCCGTGGGAGGCGTTGCTGCTTTCGATCGGCATTTACGTGGCCCTGCCGCTGGTTTGCGGCTATTTCTCGCGCAAGTGGATTATCAAGGCCAAGGGCGAGCTGTGGTTTGCGGAAAAATTTCTGCATGTGCTCACGCCGGTTTCGATCATCGCGCTGCTGGGTACGCTTGTATTGCTGTTCAGTTTCAAGGGTGAAGTGATCGTGGCCAACCCGCTGACAATCCTGTGGATTGCGATCCCGCTCTCGATCCAGACCGTCTTGATCTTTGCAATCACCTATGGCCTGGCTAAACTATTCAAATTTTCATACGAGGATGCGGCCCCCTCGGCGATGATCGGCGCCTCGAACCATTTTGAGGTGGCAATTGCTACGGCCACGATGCTATATGGACTCTCCAGCGGAGCTGCACTGGCCACAGTGGTCGGGGTGCTGATTGAAGTGCCGCTCATGCTTTGGCTGGTAAAAGTCTGCATTCGGACAAAGGGCTGGTTTAAGGGGTGAAGCATGGCGAAAAAGATTAAAATATTATTTCTCTGCACGGGTAACTCGTGCCGCAGCCAGATGGCGGAAGGCTGGGCGCGTAAACTGAAGAGTGCTGAAATCGAGGCATATTCAGCCGGGATTGAGACGCATGGGCTCAACCCGCATGCGGTCAAGGTGATGGCGGAAGCCGGGGTGGATATTTCCGCCCACGAATCCAAAACCACCGATGCGGTGAAAGATATTCCGTTTGATTATGTTGTCACGGTCTGCGGTCATGCGAATGAAACCTGTCCGATGTGGTTGAGCGGCTCGGCCAAGGTGCTCCATGTCGGTTTTGACGATCCGCCGGCTCTGGCACGTGAACTGGCGGAAAGCGGCGCGGACGAACACGCTCAGCTTGATTGCTACCGTCGCGTGCGGGATGAAATCAAAACCTTTGTGGAAAAGCTGCCCGGCAACCTGCCGGGGTGAGTAACCGCATTCCCTCCATAAAAAAGATTGACTCGGGAAAGAATGTTTGATTACATAAACAATTATGCAGTCAAAAAAGACAGAGCATGTCAGTGCCAAGCTTGAGGATTACCTTGAGGCGATCCTGTCATTGTCACAGGAGCGCGGTGCCGCGCGGGTACGAGATATTGCGGAGCGGGTCGGCGTTCATAAATCCACAGTAACGGCGGCACTGAAGGCGCTCGGAGCCCAGGGGTTGGTTAATTATGCTCCTTATGAACTGGTGACTTTGACTGCTGAAGGCGCGCGGGTGGCCAGTGATGTTACCCGCCGCCATTCAATTATCCGGCATTTTCTCGAAGATGTATTGCAGGTTGAGCACACCGTTGCAGAGGAAACTGCGTGCCGGATGGAGCATGTGATGGATGAACTCGTGCTGCAGCGCCTGGGGCTCTTTGCTGAGTTTATGAGTGCCAGTCCGGCAATTAAGTCTGACTGGGAAAAGCGTTTTACCGCATTTGTGAGGAAACATGATCAGTCTTAGTAAAGCAAAGCAAGGGGACTTGGTTGTAATCAAGAAGATAGAAGGCGGCGGGGCAATGGTGCACCGCATGGCCGAAATGGGTTTGCGCACCGGAGTGCAGGTGAAAGTGGTGCGGATGTGCGGTCCGGCTATTCTTGAATTGCAGGGGCATCGTGTGATTGTCGGCCGCGGCATGGTCGAGCGTGTAATGGTTGAGAAGCAGACTGAAGACTGAAGACGGGAAGGTGTTAGGTGTTAGGGATTAGGGGTTAGTTTCGGATGTCTCTGAAACTTTGTCGCGAGCTTTGTCGCAAGCTTTGTCGACCTGAAGCAGAATGGAGACGAGACCACTGAAGACCGAAGACGGGAAGGTGTTAGGTGTTAGGGATTAGAGGTTAGTTTCGGATGTCTCTGAAACTTTGTCGCGAGCTTTGTCGCAAGCTTTGTCGACCTGAAGCAGAATGGAGACGAGACCACTGAAGACCGAAGACGGGAGACTGAAGACTAAAGACCATGAGTGATAAAGACAAGCAGAATGGAAACAAGCGTAAGCTCCGGGTGGCGCTGGCCGGTAATCCGAATGCCGGAAAAACCACGCTGTTTAATGCATTGACTGAAAATGACCGGCACGTTGCAAACTATCCGGGTGTAACGGTCGAGTGTTTTGAAGGCAGCTTTGTGCACGACGGTGTTGCGATTGATTTGCTTGATCTTCCCGGCACCTACAGTTTGTCCGCGCATTCGGACGACGAACGCGTGGCGCGCAATGTACTGGTTGAAACACATCCGGATCTGGTTGTGGCGGTGGTGGATGCCTCCAATCTCGAACGCAACCTGTATCTTGTCACGCAGATAATGGAGCTGAATCTGCCGCTGCTGCTGGTCTTTAATAAAATGGATCTTGCCGAAGACCGGGGTTTTAATCTTGATGCGGTGCATCTTTCCAAGTTGTTCCATATGCCGATTGTTGCCACCGTTGGGTCGCGTGCCAAAGGCATAACCGATCTGGCTGCGGCAATTGTGCGCACGGCAACGAATCCCGAAAAGCCGGAACTGCCGGTTATAAGCTACGGGCGTGATATTGAGCAGGCACTTGAGGAACTGGTTCCGCTCGTGCAAACAATTCCGGACTGGGCAGCCCGCCCGCGCTGGTTTGCGGTGAAGCTGCTTGAGAATGATCCGGATATCATTGCGCAAATGAAAGCGCTTGGGGCGCCGGCGGCACAACTGGCGGCACCTGTGCAGCGTTGGCGTGATGAAATTCAGAAGCGCGCCGGAGATGCCATCGAGGTGTTGTTTGCCGATAGACGTTATGGCTTTATTTCCGGTGCCTGCCAGGAGGCGCTGCGTGTAACCGCGGAACGCCGTCATGACTGGTCGGACCGTGTCGATGAATTTGTTACCCATCCGGTTCTGGGGATCCCGATCTTCCTGGTAATGATGTATGCGCTGTTTTTTCTGACCTTCATGCTGGGCGGCCCGCCGATGGAGTGGATTGAGGGCGGTTTTGATTCCCTGGCGGCGTGGATTACCGGCATATGGCCCGGCGGGCCTGACAGTATTCTGCTTTCGCTGCTCACCGATGGTATTATCGGCGGCGTTGGCGGTGTGTTGACTTTTCTGCCGAATATTCTTTTTCTGTTTGCCGGGATTGCCTTGTTGGAAGACTCCGGCTATATGGCCCGCGGGGCATTCATCATGGACCGCTTTATGCATAAGATCGGTTTGCACGGCCGCAGTTTCATTCCGATGATGGTCGGTTTCGGCTGTACGGTGCCGGCGATCATGGCCACCCGCACGCTTAACAACAAACGCGACCGCCTGACAACGATCTTAGTGCTGCCGCTGATCAGTTGCGGTGCGCGTTTTCCGATCTATGCGCTGTTTATTCCGATCTTTTTCCCCGAGGCGTGGCGCGCACCGGTGCTTATGAGCATGTACATCATCGGTATAGTACTGGCGGCCGGCCTGGCAAAGTTGCTGCGCTCAACCATTCTCAAGGGAGAAAGTTCTCTTTTTGTAATCGAACTTCCTCCCTACCGTATGCCGACAGTACGCGGCATGCTGCGCCATACCTGGTCGCGCGGTCGTCAGTTCATTCGCAAAGCCAGTACAGTTATTCTGGCCGCATCAGTGATTATCTGGGCGTTGTTGCAGTTTCCGGCAGTCCCTGATGAGAAGATTGAGGGACTCGATTCCGGCGCGGCGCATCAGGCGGCGCTGGAATATTCCACTGCCGGCCGGATCGGTAAAACCATGGAAACGGTCATGCAGCCGATCGGGATTGACTGGCGGGCGACAACCGCCCTGCTGGGCGCTTTCATTGCCAAAGAGGTTTTTGTTGCGCAATTGGCGATTGTGTATGCCGCCGATGAAGAAGACACCGATACCCTTTCAGAACGGCTGCGCGCGGCATATACACCATTGCAGGCGTTCTGTATAATGCTTTTCTGCCTGATCAGTCTGCCGTGTGTGGCAACCTGTGCCGCCACCCGGCTGGAAACACAATCGTGGCGCTGGGCACTGGCGCAAATCGTGGGACTGACCCTACTGGCATATTTTATTACCGGAATGGTCTTTCAGCTTGGCCGCCTGCTGGGACTTTAGGGAACCCGTTGAACGTGAAATGTAGAGCGAGGAGCGTTCGGGACGGGCGCAGAATCCGAAAAAAGATACGTTCTACGTTCCACACTCCACGTTTTACAGCCTCTGTCTCACCAGTTGCAAATGTCCAGCTTGCCTTCGTATTCAACTTTGTAAACGACCGGGCGTTCGGAATCATCCGCTGCGGCATCTATCCAGACATAAGCCGGGGCGTTGTGGCTGGGACGTCCGCCGGAGAGGCGAAAGGCGCATTCGCGGCCGTTGTCGAGCCGGGTGAGGCGGTTGATTTTATTGCGTACGCCGCGGAAAGCCAGCTCCCGGCG
>PXDI01000316.1 GCA_003565095.1 PVC group bacterium
GCTGATTGCTGAAGGGCTTTGTCTGCAGCCGCGCTGGGGGTTTCCGGATGATATTGGCCGGGCTTGTGCGATGCTGGCACGTGGCGATCTGGCATATTCTACCGGCCAGGTTATTATGATTGACGGCGGATTGACCTGCCAGCGACTTTAGTGAGGATACTGATATAAGGTGAATGAAAACGGTATGTGAGTTTGTGGGTTTGTAAGTGTCTGAGGGTTTTGGATGAGCGTAGTGAAGCATTTCAGGGATCTTCAGGTTTCTCGCGAGGCATTTGAGTCGGTCACGCAGACACTCCCATACTCACTCACTCCCATACTCACACACCCACACACATGAGGGAGAACAACCAACCAGTTGCAAGCACTTGATGAAACGACGATTAACCCCAAGACTGGGGCGCAATTCTTGACAGAACGAATAAGACGGAAGGAATTATCTGATGACAAAAAAGATGCAACCGGAAATCAGCTTTGTACATACCCTGGTAATCGGCAGTGGTGCCGCGGGATTGAATGCCGCGGTGCAGTTGAAAAACAACGGCATTGATGATGTTTTGATTGTAACCGAAGGTCTAGAAAAGGGGACTTCGATAAATACCGGCAGCGACAAGCAGACCTATTATAAGCTGTCGCTTTACGGTGAAGATGCCGACGCGCCGCGCATTATGGCGCATAATTATTATGAAGGCGGCAGCATGCATGGTGATCTGGCGCTGGTGGAGGCGGCTCTCTCTCCGCGCGCTTTTCTGCATCTGGTGAACCTGGGTGTCCCTTTTCCGCGGGATGCCTATGGCCAGTTTGTCGGCTACAAGACCGACCATGATCCGCGTCAGCGTGCGACCTCGATCGGGCCCTACACCTCGCGCGAAATGTGCCGCGCACTGATCCGTGATGTCAATCGCAAAGGCATTGCTGTGCGTGAGGAAACATATGCGGTGGCACTGATTGTCACCGGTGGTGCCGGAAGTGACCGGCGCTGCGCAGGTGCGGTGGTCATGGATAAAGACGGCCGGATGGGAATTATCTGTGCGGAAAACACCGTCTTCGCCACCGGCGGACCAGGCGGCATTTACAAGACCAGTGTTTATCCGGAGGTGCATACCGGCGCCATTGGACTGGCGCTGGCTGCCGGTGCGGCGGCACAGGGGCTGCCGGAATCGCAGTATGGACTGGCATCCATTGCGTTCCGCTGGAATGTTTCCGGAACATATATGCAGGTGATCCCCCGCTTTATAAGTACGGCGCAGGACGGACAGTCAGATCCGCGCGAATTCATGGCGGACTTCTTCGAGAGCGTTGGTGAAATGAATTCAAACGTTTTTCTGAAAGGATATCAGTGGCCGTTCGATTCGCGCAAAGTCACCGGCGGATCGTCGATTGTGGACATTCTGGTCTATATCGAGACCGTTTTGAAGGGGCGGCGCGTATTTCTGGATTTCAGACAGAATCCGGCCGGATTCGATTTTGAAGATCTGAGCGCTGAAGCGCATGAATATCTGCAAAAATCCGAGGCATGTTTCGGTACGCCGATCGAACGGCTTTTGAAAATGAATCCGGGCGCAGTGGAGTTGTACCGGGATCATGGAATTGACATTACCGCGGAAATGCTGGAAGTGGCGGTTTGCGCCCAGCACAACAACGGCGGGCTGGCCGCCAATCACTGGTGGGAATCGGTCAACATCAAGCACCTGTTTCCGGTGGGCGAGGTAAACGGTTCTCACGGGGTTTACCGTCCGGGCGGTTCGGCACTTAATTCAGGTCAGGCCGGTTCCTTCCGCGCCGCGGAGTATATTGCCAACTGCTACCGGGAGAGCACGCTTGACCGCGCCGCGGCTGAAGCTGCCGGCCGGGCGGCGCTGGAGGAAATCAATGCCTGGCTGGAACGGTCGGCGGATGCCGCGAAAGAACCGGCTGAAGACCGTACGGAATTTCAGGCACGCATGAGCCGTGCCGGTGCGCATATCCGGTCGCTGGCGGATATTGACAAGGCGGTTGAAGAGGCCTGGGAGCATGTCCGTGGGATTGATCGCGAGGGCTTGCGGTGCAAGCGCTCCTTGGCGCGTGAGGCGCTTTGCAACCGGCAGTTATGTTTTGCGCATGCGGTATATCTTGATGCCATTGCCTATGCGCTGAAAAGCGGGGTGGGCAGTCGCGGTTCGGCGATTGTGCTTGATCAGGCCGGGAAGCGCATACATCCGCGGTTGAGTGCCGAGTGGGCGATTCTGCCGGAAGACGAGAGTTTTCGTGAGCAGGTAATGGAGACTTTGCCGCTGGGGATCGGACGCGTTGAGCACCGCTGGGTGGCGCGGCGACCGATACCCGAGGCGGATGCCTGGTTTGAAACCGCCTGGGCGCGTTATCGGGAAGGCGCGATCTATGCCTGAACAGCGGCTACCGGATATTATCATCTTCAACCCCGACCAGTGGCGCGGGGATGTTCTGGGACACATGGGTAACCCGGCGGCGGTCACCCCGGTGCTTGACCGTTGGGTTGAGGAAGATGCGGTATCTTTCAGAAACGCCTTTTGTCAGAATCCGGTCTGCACCCCGAGCCGTTGCAGTTTTATGACCGGCTGGTACCCGCATGTGCGCGGTCACCGTACGATGTTTCACATGCTGCATCCTGAACGGGATGAGCCGAACCTGCTGAAAATATTGAAAGACAACGGTTATTACGTCTGGTGGGCCGGAAAGAATGATCTGGTGCCGGGGCAGGATGGGGATCAGGCCTATTGTCACCGCCATTTCCGTGCTGCGGCGGAAGACTGGGAGCGCTGGGGGCGCGGGAAGACCAGAGCCGAAAACCTGCACCGCACGCGTGACTGGCGCGGAGCACCGGGAAGTGACAGTTACTATTCTTTTTATTGCGGGCGGCTTGATAAAGGGGACAGCAAATACTATCCCGATTCTGACTGGGGCTGGATATTGGGGACGGAGGAATTCATCCGCAGTGCACCGCCGGATCAGCCGCTGTGTATATTTATTTCGCTGGGCTACCCGCATCCGCCCTACGGGGTGGAAGACCCGTGGTACAGTATGATTGACCGCAACCGGCTGCCGCCGCGCATTCCTGCTCCTGAAAACTGGGATGACAAACCTTGTCTGCTGCGCGGCATTCATGAACGGCAGTTGTTGCAGGGCTGGACTGAAGAGCGTTGGAACGAATTGCGTGCAACATACTACGGCATGTGTGCACGGGTTGATCATCAGTTCGGGATGATTCTCGAGGCTTTACGCTCTGCCGGCCGATATGAAAACAGCGGAATCATGTTTTTCCCAGATCACGGTGATTTTACAGGTGATTACGGTCTGGTGGAAAAGACCCAGAATACCTTTGAAGACTGCCTGACGCGTGTGCCGTTTCTGGTGAAACCGCCGGCGGGGCGGCCGGTAAAGCCGCGCATCAGCGATGCGCTGGTGGAACTGGTGGATATGTCGGCGACCATATACGACTGGACCGGGATAAATCCAGGCTATGATCATTTCGGCAGGAGTCTGTCTGAAGTGCTGGCGGGCGGGACGGATATTCATCGTGACGCGGTCTTTTGTGAAGGCGGACGCCGCCGCGGTGAGACGCAGGCGATGGAGAGTCAGAGCGCTTCCAGCAATGATCCTGACGAGCTGTACTGGCCGCGGGTGGGCTTGCAGCAGCGCGATGATCAGCCGTGGCACACCAAAGCCACCATGTGCCGGACCA
>PXDI01000206.1 GCA_003565095.1 PVC group bacterium
ATAGGTACCGGCGGCGTGCTTGGCGGAGCCGCCGGTGATGCCATGGCCCCGCAGACCGCTCGTGTTGTTCAGCGTACCATCAAGCAAATGGTTGAAGAAATACCAGACAACCGCTGAGACTGATTTTTGCGAATGCTCCGCCCGCCCGGCAATCCCGGCGAGCGGAAACAAACAGTACGGTTTGTTTCCGCCGCAAGCAGAGGAGTTTTATCCTTGGGACAGTGTGATGCTGATCGCCTGTATTGCTGATTTAAACGGTAATTAGTTGATTACAGCATGTACTTCAGCTTGGCGTGAGCATACTAACGATAAAGCAAACACAGGAGTAGCAGATGCCGCAGAATTCCAGACCGCATGTATTGTTGATTACTGTTGATCAATGGCCCGGCAGCCTGATGGGGTGCGCGGGGCATCCGGTTGTTATGACCCCTACGCTGGATCAGCTTGCGGCCAGCGGTGTACGTTTCAGCAATGCTTACAGTGAGTGTCCGGTATGTGTGCCGGCGCGCCGGACGCTGTTGACGGGGCTGACGCCCGCGACGCACGGCTGCCGTGACAACAAGCAGAAGCCGATGCCGCCGGTCAACAGTCTTGCACAGGCTTTCCGGGATGCCGGTTATCAGGCGTATGCGGTGGGTAAGATGCATCTGATGAATCAGCGTGACCGTGCCGGCTTCGATGACATCTGGGGGGATGAGGAGGGGCGTGCCGGTGAAGGGATCATGCAGGATGACTATGAGCTGTTTCTGGGGGACAACGGTTATGCGGGGCAGCGGTTTGCCGGCGGGATGAATAATAATCAATATTGCTGGCGGCCATGGCATCTGCCGGAGCCGCTGCATGTCACCAACTGGGCGGCGGCGCAGATGTGCCGCATGATCAAACGGCGGGACAAGTCCAGGCCGGGGCTGTGGTATCTTTCTTTTTCACATCCGCATCCACCGCTGGCTCCGCTGCAGGCATATCTGGATATGTATCGCGATAAAGAGCCGCCGGCGCCGTATGTCGGCGACTGGGCAAAGCTTGACGACAAGACCCCGCTGCGGGTTGCTGAGCGTATCTATCAGAAGTTTGCTCCCGCGGCACACGAGATCGCGGACGTCCGGCGTGCTTTTTATGCTCTTTGCACGCATATTGATCATCAAATCCGGACGGTGATCGGTACTTTGCGTGATGAGGGGCTGCTGGATAATACGGTAATTTTGTTTACGGCTGATCACGGGGATATGCTGGGGAATCATAATTACTGGGCCAAGGATATGATGAACGAAGATTCCGCCTGTGTTCCCATGATTCTGTGCGGAAAACCGATCCATGAAAGCACTGGTGATCACCGGGTAGATGAGCGGCTGGTTGGTTTGGCGGATGTGCTGCCGACATTGCTGCATGCCGCCGGACTGGAGGTTCCTGAGCACTGCGAAGGGCAGTCGATGCTTGGAGGCGCTGCCCGTGAAAGCATTTTCTGCGAGTGGGGTTATGAGCAGCGAGCAAACCTGATGGTGCGAGACGCGCGATATAAGTTGATCTATTTTCCGCGTGCCAATCAGCGGTTGCTGTTTGATATGGAGGCTGATCCGCGGGAGTTGTGTAATCTGGCAGGGAAACCCGAGACCGCGGAAATTCAGTTACAGCTTGAGCGGCTTTTGATTGCGCGGCTATCGCCTGAACAGGCGGAAGCGTGGGTATCGGGCGGCCGGTTGGCGGGGCTGCCGGCGGGAGAGTTGCCAAAGCGCTGGCCGACTTTCGGGCTGGAGGGGCAGCGCGGCACGCATTGGCCCCCGCCGGCCGGAAGACCGGCGGGCTTTTGAGGGCGGTTTTTCGGTAATAATCACTTGATCGGGGCGATGGGGGGTGTTATATTACTGGGCTTTGAGGTTTTATGAAAGGGACGGGCTGTGGCATATCAGAAAATAGTGATTCCGGAAAGTGGAGAAAAGATCACCGGGGGTAACGGTAAACCTTTGCAGGTGCCGGACTGTCCGGTTATTCCTTTTATTGAGGGTGACGGGATCGGTCCTGACATTACGCGTGCGGCGATGACGGTCTGGAATGCCGCAGTAGAGGCCGCCTATGGCGGCAAACGCAAGATTTCGTGGATGGAAGTCTATTGCGGCGAGAAGGCGGTTGAGGTATACGGCAATGACTGCTGGCTGCCGGATGAGACGGTCGAGGCGATCCGCGAGTATCTGGTGGCGATCAAAGGGCCGTTGACTACTCCGGTCGGCGGGGGGATCCGTTCGCTGAATGTGGCGTTGCGGCAGTTGCTGGATTTGTATGTCTGCCAACGTCCGGTACGCTGGTTTGAGGGCGTGCCTTCACCGGTGAAACGGCCGGACCTGACCGATATGGTGATTTTCCGTGAGAATACCGAGGATATTTACGCCGGGGTGGAATGGCCGGCCGGCAGTCCTGAAGTGAAGAAGCTGATCCGCTTTATTAGCGACGAGCTGGGTGCCGGGGCCAAGATCCGTTTTCCTGAGACTTCAGGAATCGGGATCAAGCCGGTTTCGGAAGAGGGCACCCACCGGCTGGTGCGTGCGGCAATCCGCTATGCGGTGGAAAACAAGCTGCCGAGTGTTACTCTGGTGCATAAAGGTAACATTATGAAATACACCGAAGGTGCATTCAAGCAGTGGGGCTATGAGCTGGTGCGCAGCGAATTCAGTGACGTGGCCGCGGTTGCGGAGGATTGCAACTGGCAGGCGCCGGCCGGTAAGGTCCTGGTGAAGGATGTGATTGCCGACGCTTTTTTGCAGCAGATTCTGACCCGCCCGGGTGAATATTCGGTTATCGCTACGATGAATCTGAATGGTGATTATGTCTCTGATGCGCTGGCCGCATGCGTGGGCGGTATTGGCATAGCTCCGGGCGGTAATATCAATTATGAGAGTGGTGTGGCGGTGTTTGAAGCGACGCACGGCACCGCGCCGAAATACGCGGGTCTTGACAAGGTCAATCCCGGTTCGCTGATTCTTTCCGGTGAAATGATGCTGCGTTACATGGGGTGGCGCGAGGCCGCCGATCTGGTAATCGCCGGCATGAATGAGACCATCGCGGCGGGGACGGTTACATATGATTTTGCGCGTATGATGGATGGTGCCGAAGAGGTAAGCTGCAGTGCTTTTGGCAAGGCTGTGGCGGAGAAAATTCTCTCCCGGAAAAAATAATTAAAAAAACCGGTTGACTAGCGGTACGGATTTGATAGTCTTTTTGGGTTTTTCAAGTGGGGTCCTTTGGAGCGGCACCCATATAACGAGATCGGGCGCAAGGACCGCGAGTGAGCGGTGGTGCATAGCGCAAAGCGCGGACGTGCCCATGTAGCTCAGTTGGCAGAGCACGTCCTTGGTAAGGACGAGGTCAGCGGTTCGATCCCGCTCATGGGCTCCAGTGACGGTTAGGTAAGGATTAATAACGGCAGAACAGCCAGAAGAAAACAGCGGGGGTAATAGTAATGGCAAAAGAGCAGTTCAAACGAGATAAGCCGCATGTGAACGTAGGTACAGTTGGACACGTTGACCATGGTAAGACTACTCTTACCGCGGCGATCACCAGAGTGCAGTCGCTGCGTGGGATGTGCGATTTCATTTCGTACGACCAGGTGGCGAAAGCATCGGAATCAGCGGGTCGCCGTGATTCGACCAAGATTCTGACGATTGCTACATCACATG
>PXDI01000164.1 GCA_003565095.1 PVC group bacterium
AACTAAAAATACACGCAGCTTCCCCACTGTTATTTTGAGCTTGGATGTGCCGAAACGCAAAAATCATCCTTAGCGAAGCATGGCAGGCGATAGCCGCCATGCTTCGCTAAGGATTCGGGGGGTCACGTATCAGCCACGTATAGCTTGACAGATGCCGAAAGTTGCTATTTCGTCAGTTCAACCAGTTTTTTCATTGCATCGAGGGCGTGACCTTTGTCAATAGCAGCGCGGGCAGCCTGCCAGCCCTGCTCGATTGATTCGGCCTTGCCTCCGGCAACAATGGCCATTGCGGCATTCAAACAGACGATATCGCGCGGCGCACCGGACGCCCCGCCCAGAACCGCCAGCGCAATCCGCGCGTTTTCACGCGGGTCACCGCCGGCCAGCTCTGCCGGTTCAGCATATGAGCCAATCAGCGGCAGCGGATCAAATTCGTAGGTGCGCACCCGGCCGTCAGCCAGTTCACTGACGCGCGAAGTTGTGGTTGTGGTTGCTTCATCCATTCCGTCCTGCCCGTGCACGACAAACGCGCGCCGGCAGCCGAGGCGGCGCAGCACCTCGGCAAACGGTTCGGTCAGCTCCGGGGAAAACACCCCGATAAGCTGCCCGCGCGCCCCGGCGGGATTGGTAAGCGGACCCAGCATATTGAAAATGGTACGTACTGCCAGCTCGCGGCGCGGACCCATGGCGTGTTTCATTGCCGGATGCATCTGCGGCGCAAACAGAAACCCGATTCCCGCTTCACTTATGCATTCCTCAACGACATCGGCAGGTACATCAAGATTCACCCCCAGCGCCTCCAGCACATCAGCCGAGCCACAACGGCTGCTGATGGCACGGTTACCGTGCTTGGCCACCGGCACTCCGGCTCCGGCTGTTACAAAAGCAGCAGTTGTCGAAACATTAAAAGTATCACAGGCATCCCCGCCGGTACCGCAGGTGTCAACCACATCAGTGCCGGCGGTATCAATCAATACCGCGTGCCGCCGCATCGAGGCGGCCGCGCCGGCAATTTCCTCGACCGATTCACCTTTCATGCGTAAAGCCACTATCAATCCGGCAATCTGCGCCGGTGTGGCTTCGCCGTTCATGATCATGTCAAAAGCTTCGCTCATCTGCGACTGACCCAGATCCTGCCGCGCCATAACACTTTCGAGCCATTGTTTCATTTGCCGCCCCCCTGCCTGATTATCTCCAGAAAATTGCGTAACAGGCGTTTCCCGCTGGGTGTCAGAACCGATTCGGGATGGAACTGCACTCCGTAAATCTGATATGCGGCATGGTGCAGTCCCATTATTTCGCCGTCTTCGGTTTCCGCATCAACCACCAGACACTCCGGCAGATCACCGCGCAGCACCGCCAATGAATGATAACGCCCGGCCGGAAAGGGGTTTTTTATACCGCGGTACAATCCGGTGCCGTCATGCTTAACCATCGAGGTTTTGCCGTGCATGATGCTGCCGGCAGCGTCAACTACGCCACCAAAAGCCGCGCCTATGCATTGATGCCCCAGACACACACCAAGAATCGGGATACGTCCCGCAAAATGCTTGATTAACTCAACCGAGATCCCGGCCTCATTCGGGGAGCACGGCCCGGGAGAGATAATCAGGCCTTCGGGCGCCAGCTCATCCGCCGCGGCCGCCGTTAGCGCGTCATTACGATAGACCGCAATGCCGGCCCCCTGACTGCTGAGCGCCTGCACCAGATTATATGTAAAGGAATCGTAGTTATCTATTAACAGTATCATTTTGTCTGATTTTCGTTAGCGGGATGAAGAATGTCGATATCGAGTCCGGCGGCAGCCAGTTCAACCGCGCGCTGCATACCGCGCGCCTTGTGACAGGTTTCCTGATACTCGCGCTCCGGATCTGAGTCATAAACTATCCCCGCGCCGGCTTGTACCGCTACCTTGCCGTCAGTCACCTCAAGCGTACGAATGGTAATCGCCAAATCCATATTGCCGTCATAGCCGATGTAACCGGCCGCACCGCCGTACGCCCCGCGCGGTTCGGGTTCCAGTTCATGAATAATCTCCATTGCGCGGATTTTCGGCGCGCCGGAAAGTGTACCGGCCGGAAAAGTCGAGGCAATTACATCACAGGCATCGAATTCGCGGCGCAAAATGCCTTCAACATGTGAGACCATGTGCATTACATGACTGTAACGTTCGATCACCATATATTCAGTGACCTGCACACTGCCTGCTTCAGCCACCCGCCCGACATCATTGCGGCCGAGATCCACCAGCATAACGTGCTCCGCACGTTCTTTTTCATCGGAGAGCAGCTCACTGGCCAGCGCACGGTCTTCCTGTTCGGTTGCCCCGCGCGGCCGCGTTCCGGCTATCGGGCGCAACTCCACACGATTGCCGGTCAACCGCACCATCACTTCCGGCGATGATCCCACCAGTACACGGTTGCCGGTTTTTATAAAAAAAGTATATGGCGAAGGATTCAAAAAACGCAGCGCACGGTACAAATCCACCGCCGCCAGATTGCATTCGGCCGTGAAACGCTGACTCAAAACCACCTGAATAACGTCTCCAGCCACAATATAATCACGCGCACGGCGCACAATCTCAGAAAAATAATTCCGGTCCATATTGGAACGGAACTCAATCCCGGCAGCGGTCGGCGGCGGCGCGACCTGATCGACGGGACGCCGCAAAGTACGCATTATGCCGTCGATCGCCGCCACCGCATTACGGTAAGCCACCAGCGGGGATGCCGCCTCACCCGGACGGCTGCACACAACAATCTTGATGGTGTGGCGCACATTGTCAAAGACCACCAAGCGATCAACCCGCATGAAGCGACTCTTGATCCGCCCGGGATCATCCGAAGCCTTGGGTGCCGGCATTTTTTCAAACGAACCGATCGCTTCATATGCCAGATAACCGACCGCACCGCCGAAAAACCGCGGCAACCCGGGCATCCCGGCCACCCGCAATTTTGCAAACATATTGCGCAGATTCTGCAGCACCGCCTCATTGGCGGTTGCGTGATCAACCTCAAGCAGCAACTCGGGATTAACCCCGACAAACGAATAGCGCCCCCACGTTTCACCACCCTCCATGCTTTCAAGCAAAAAGGCATTCTCGTTGTCGGAAAATTTCTCAAGCACAGATACCGGCGTCTCCCGGTCGGCCAATATTTCACGCACAACCGGGATAACGTCGTAATCCGCCGCCAGTCTTAAATAAAGTTTTTCGTCTGGATGAATCATGCGGAAATGTTAGACGACCGGGATACACACGTCAAGCACACTGTTTCTACGCAAAGAAACACACCGGAAACTACTTGCTTTCATACACTTAATCTGGGAATCTGCTGTCTGCATAAAGTTTTCAAGAACGGACTGTTAAATTTGGAGGCAGAACCCAGACACAGACAACTTTTACGGGTAGATTATGCAAAGCTTCCAAGAACGTAACATTCAACAGAAACTGACGCGGATGCTGATGGTTAGCAGCGGAGTTGCCGTCGCTGTTTCCACCGCGGCGTTTTCTATCCTCATGGTTATGGATGTGCGAAAGCGCACGGTCGAGGACTTGACCATTCTGGCTAAGGTAACCGCGCAGAACACACAGGCGGCAGTGTCGTTCGGCGTACGGCGTGACGCAAGGGAGGTGCTTTCAGCGCTTAATCAGAAGGGAACTATCCG
>PXDI01000085.1 GCA_003565095.1 PVC group bacterium
AAGCGCAAGCATTGAGCAAGGCGCTTTTCTTGCACAACCCGGGCGCTTGTCTGTTTATTTGCGGTTGCCTTGCCAGAATCCTTCCGCTCTACGGCACAAGGCCGTCGAGCGGGGGATGGCGGGCGCGGAGCTGCGTCCGGTTGTGCTGAATTCTTCCGCTCTACGGCACAAGGCCGTCGAGCGGGAGACGGCACCATGCTTCGCCAAAGGCTTCGCAGGGCAGACAAGGCCGTCGAGCGGGAGAGGGGGCTGCTGAGCTCACCGCACCAGGCGTACCGTCTTGATCTCGAACGGACGGAAGGACAGCTTGAATTTGTTTTTTCCGCGCAATACACGGCATTTTGCCTGCTCCAGCATATCGGTTTCCACCGCGGCGGCAACATCCGGCAAGGCCGTTGTCAGCACACAGCGCGTGGCCATGCGCCGGCTTTCGTACAATCGCACAATCACAGCGCCTGAGCCGTCTTCGGCGGGCTTCGCGGCTTCAATGATGATATTCGGCTGATCAACCGCAAACAGGCTCCCCTGCCCTCCATTGCCCGGGACCACCATCACCGGAACATTCAGGTCGTAGGCTTCGTCAATCAATCCGGTCTCCGCAAACGGCCCGTTCCAGGCATAAAAGCTGTAGGTGAACTCCTGCCGCCCCAGATCAGCACGCATATCCGGCGCAAGCGCGCTCTTCAACAGCGTCAGATTAATTGAGTTATGCTCAACATTCACGCCGTACTTGCAATCATTCAGCACCGCGCAGCCGCGATTATTCTCCGACAAGGCGGTCCACTTATGCGCCGACACCTCAAAGCGGTCGGCATCGAACTGCCGCGACATATGCGTTGGACGCGAAAGATGCCCGAACTGCACTTCGTGAATGGCTTCCTCCGAATGAATGTTCACCGGAAAATTCACCTTCAGCAGCTTGTGCTTCTCTCGCCATTCGATCACCGTAGCGAAATCGATCCGGCGGCTGCCGCGCCGCAGGCTGACGGTCTGCACCATCTCGCTGTTATTCAGTTTGCGCCGTATTTCAACCGCGACACGCAACGGACCGCGCTCCAGCACCTTCAATTCCGCCTTGCTGTCCAGTTTTACCGGAGCTGAGGCATATGTACTGTCAATATCCCATGCATCAAACAGTGCCGGAACATCCTTATACATGCGGAAGTCATTACAGGCCCCGTCCGCCAGTTCGGTTTGCGTCTCCAGATCAAAAATCCGCACAACCCGTCCGCTCTCATCAAAAGCTACCCGCAGATATTCATTTTCCATGCCTTTGCTTGAGACCCGCAGCGGGGAAGCGGTTTGCACAGCCGGCGCATCCTGAATCGTCAGCCAGCCGCAGGCCGGAATATCAGTAACCTCCGCCATGAGGCCTGCGTCTGTCTTCTGCAATGCCAACGGCGCCCCTTCCGTCGTTGCCGCGCCCTTGAATTCTTTGGGTAATTGCACCAATGCCGAACGCGCATTCGAAAGCGAGTTAAAAACGGTAACCGCCTTGCGGTCGCGCTTTACCAATTTACCGGCCGCGGCAACCGCCGCCTTGCCGGCAGCATCAAGCACCTTCGCGTAACCCGCTTCGGCTTCTTCGTAAACCTTGCCGATTGACGATCCCGGAATAATATCGTGGAACTGATTCAGCAGCACTTCACGCCAGGCGTCTTCAAACACGGCCTTCGGTACGCGATGACCTTTCAACCACGCCGCGGCCGCATTCCACATTTCAGCCTCCCGCAGAGCATACTCGCAACGACGGTTGCCAAGTTTGGTTTTCGCCTGCGAAGTATAGGTACCGCGATGGCACTGGAAATAAAGTTCCCCTACATATACCGGCAGCCGCCCGGCGCTCTTTTCAAGCTGCTTAAAGAAATCCACCGGATGCGCAATCCGGCAGCGCGGCGCGCCCTCCAGATCATGCTGCCGGCGCAGATATTCCAGATGATCCCGCTGCGGCCCGCCGCCGCCGTCGCCATGACCGAACGGGATCAACCGCTCCCGGATGCCGTCCTTCTGTACACGCGTATTCCAGCGTTTTACAAAAATGCCCGGATCAGTCCAACTGTTGTAATCGTTATAAAGATGCGCGAGAATACGTGTGCCGTCGATGCCTTCCCAGAAAAAAGAATTATACGGAAAAGGCTCGCCGCCGTTGTAGTTCCAGAATATTTTTGACGTGGCAAAATAATCGATTCCGCAGCCTTTCATAATTTGCGGCAGGGCACCGGAATAACCGAAGACATCCGGCAGCCACAGCATGTGATTATCCACCCCGAATTCATCCTGGAAGAATTGTTTGCCATAAAGAAACTGCCGGATCAACGCCTCCCCGCCGCTGATATTGGTATCCGCCTCAACCCACATTCCGCCTTCAGGGATAAACTGTCCGCGCTTAACAAACTGTTTCACTTTTTTATAGAGCTCGGGATAGTGATTCTTGCACATCCAGTAGAGATGCGGCTGACTTTGCAAAAAACGGAACTCGGGATATTGCGCCATCAATGCAAGCTGGGTTGACCAGGTGCGGTCGATTTTGCGGCGCGTTTCGTCCAGCGGCCACAGCCATGCGACATCCAGATGTGAATGCCCGACGCAATAGAATTCCGGCGCTGTACTGCCGTTATGGCATTCCAGCAGCGGCTTCAGACGCTGACGGGCGGTGCGCACACCGGCAGAGAAATCTTTGCGCGGCGCTTCCGGATCACACAATACCGTGAATTCCCGTAAGCCGGCATCAATTTCGGCAACGCGCAGATCATCCTCCGGGAGTGCTTCTCGCAAATGAAAAAGGGTGCGCACATCCATCAGTAACTGATAGGCATCCTCATCCCATGTACCGAATGAGCATTCGCCGATTGCCGTTTGTTTGGCGGGCGGTTCGGGAATTGTTTCAACACCATCCGGCACCGGCCCGGCATGGCAGGGTCGCGCGCCGTGCCCGGCATACGCTTCCACCATCACCTCCAGTAACTCACCGCCTTTAGCGCGTTTGATCAGCGGGGTATACGGATGCGGACGGTCAACACCGCCCGCCGCGGAGCCATTCACATAGGCCACCGCTTCGCCGCCGGCGCTGATTTGTGCGAAGATGCTTTTTCCGGCAAGTTCGCGCGGCACTTTGACTTTACTGCGGAACCAACCGTACTCCCACTTGCCGCCCCATTGTGCGCCTTGCGGCATCGGCTTGAATTTCTGCCGTTTAGCCTGAGAGTAATTGAACGGTTTATCCGAAACAAAACCCTCGAATTGCAATTTGCCGCAAGGGATATAGAGCATTTGCGGGAGAACCTTCATCCACCAGTCAATCCGCTTGCGCCACTCAATTGTCAGAGCCATGTTGCCGCTCCTTTTATTTCAGGTTATTGCCGCGCAACGTAACAGAGGCGTGAATGCAAAAGCAATGTAAAAGAGGCCGGATTGTTAATTCTCTCACGGAGTCACAGCGACCGGCGCACAAGTGTGCCAGCAAGATCAATTCTGTCAAGACGGACGCAAGCTCAGCGGACGCCATCCCCCGCTCGACGGCCTTGTGCCGTAGAGCGGAAGGATTCTGGCAAGGCAACCGCAAATAAACAGACAAGCGCCCGGGTTGTGCAAGAAAAGCGCCTTGCTCAATGCTTGCGCTT
>PXDI01000160.1 GCA_003565095.1 PVC group bacterium
GAAACCGCGTAATGAGCAGCCATACCACTAAAAATGTTGTCATCGCCGGGCTCGGCGGCCAGGGCGTATTGAAATGTTCCGACATTCTGGCGGAAGCCGCTTTCCGTGCCGGATTTTCGGTAAAGAAAGCTGAAATTCACGGTATGAGCCAGCGCGGCGGATCAGTCACCAGCGATGTGCGCTTCGGCAAGGAAGTCTGGAGCCCGATGGTGCCCGCGGGTGAAGCCGATGTGCTGGTGATTCTGGAAACCACCCAGCTCGAGCCGAATCAGCATATGCTGAAACCGGACGGCACTCTGCTGTCGGTGGAGCAGCTTGACGCCATAACGCTGCCGTCTCCGAAAACCGTCAATACCGCTATGCTGGGGATGCTGAGCAAACACCTGCCGGAAATTGATGAGCAGTCCTGGCTCTCAGCTATGGATGCCATCTTCCCGGAAAAACTGCGCGAGATGAATCATACCGCGTTTGCAGTCGGCAGAAAGTAGACAGAACAACAGGAGGCAACTATGCAATATGAACACTGGAATGACGCGAATTCACCGCTGCATCCGGCCAGTGCGCCGGATTTTCTGCCGGATGCACAGCGCCGCGCCCTGCAACTGCACCGCCTGCAGCGGGTAGTCAAGCGCGCTTACGATAATGTCGAACTGTTCCGCTCGCGGATGGATCAGAAAGGCGTCAAAACGGCGGATATCCGTGAATTAAAAGATTCCGCAATGCTGCCTTTTACGGTAAAGACCGACCTGCGCGACACCTACCCGTTCGGACTGTTCGCCAGCAAATTACCGGATGTGGTGCGGCTGCATGCCTCCAGCGGCACAACCGGTAAACCAATCGTGGTGGCTTATACCCGCGGTGATATGGAAGTCTGGACCAGTGTGATGATCCGTACATTTGCCGCCTGCGGAGTGCGCAGCGGCGATATTGTCCAGAACGCCTACGGCTATGGGCTGTTTACCGGCGGACTTGGCGCACACTACGGTGCCGAAGCGCTTGGCGCTACAGTCATCCCGATTTCCGGAGGAAACAGCGAACGTCAAATCATGGTCATGAAAGATTTCGGTTCAACCGTGATCTGCGCAACGCCAAGCTATTTCCTGCACCTTATCGAACAAGCCGCGGCAATGGGCATCAGTATGCAGGAACTGCCAATCCGTGCCGGCATTTTCGGTGCGGAACCCTGGACAGAGGAAATGCGCAGCCGCATCCAGGCCGAAAGCGGTATCCAGGCCTATGATATCTACGGACTGTCGGAAATTATCGGTCCGGGCGTTGCCAGTGAATGCAGCGCTCAATGCGGTCTGCATATTTTTGAGGACCATTTTTATCCGGAGATCATCGATCCGGACACCCTCGAAGTCCTGCCGGATGGCGCAACCGGTGAGCTGGTGCTGACCACGCTCAGCAAGGAAGCCATGCCGATGATCCGCTACCGGACAAGGGACATCACCCGCTTCATCACCGAACCGTGTTCCTGCGGACGCACCATCCGCCGCATTCAACGGGTCGCCGCGCGCAGCGACGACATGCTGATCATCCGCGGGGTGAATGTCTTTCCTTCACAAATTGAGGAAGCGCTGCTGCGCGTTGAAGGCACCCTGCCGCATTACCAGATTATCCTGACCCGTGAACACGATCTGGATCAGGTGGAGGTGCAGGTGGAGGTAACATCTGAAGTCTTCTCCGACCGCGTGAAGGCGATGGAGGATCTGCGCAAACAACTCGGCAATGCCATTGCCACGATCATCGGCATCCGTGCCAAGGTCACCCTGGTTGAGCCGCTTACAATTCAGCGCAGCCAGGGCAAGGCAAAACGCGTCATCGACAACCGCAACAAATAACAACCGGAGAGAAAAATGACTATTCCGCAATTATCACTGTTTCTGGAAAACAAACCCGGGCATCTGAATGCCATCTGCCGCACGCTGGCCGAGGCGCAGATTAATATTGTCACCCTGTCGATGGCCGATACCGACCAGTTCGGAATTCTGCGGCTGATTATCAGCGAATGGGAAAAAGCGCAGAAAGTACTTGTCGAGAAAGGTTTTGTCGTCAATGTAAGCAATGTTGTCGCCACCGAGGTTGAAGACCGTCCCGGCGGCATGGCGGAAATTCTGGATGTGCTGGAGAGTAACAGCATCAACATCGAATATATGTATGCTTTCACTTTCCGTCGCGGCAACAGCGCGGTGCTGGTCTTTCGCTTCGACGATACCGACAAGGCCGTGGCAGCCTTGCAGGCGGCCGGCAAAAACGTCATCGGTCAGGTGGAACTGTTTGAGGGAATCGATTAATATGCCTGATTCCAGCAGCACCCCGGCCGTTGAAAACCGTTTTTTTGACCGGCCCGCCGAAACCATGGCGACGGCTGAATTGCGGCAGTTGCAGACAGCACGCCTGCGCACCCTTGTCGAGCGCGTTGCGCATGTTCCGTTCTACCGCGAAAAATTCGCCGCGGATGGAATCTCGGCCGCTATGATAAAATCTCCGGACGATTTGCGCCGGCTGCCGTTTACCACCAAAGCCGACCTGCGCGAAAACTATCCGCTGGGGTTTCTGGCGGTTTCACGCGATGCGGTGATCCGCTACCATGGATCTTCCGGCACTACCGGCAAACCGACGTTTGTGGCCTATACCCGCGCCGATCTGGACATGTGGGCGGGACTCTGCGCACGCTTTCTGGTTGCCGGCGGCTTACGTCCCAACCACGTCTGCCAGATTGCTTTCGGCTATGGCCTGTTTACCGGCGGGTTCGGTCTGCATTACGGCATCGAAAAAGTCGGGGCCGCCATCATTCCGGCCGCCGGTGGTCAAACCCAGCGCCAGCTTATGCTGATGGAGGATCTGCAAACAGAGGTACTGATCTGCACCCCGAGCTATGCCCTGCATCTGGCCGAAGTGCTGCAAGAGGGCGGAATCGACCGTTCAAAGCTGGCCCTGCGTTATGCACATTTCGGCGGTGAACCGTGGACCGATGATATGCGTCAACGCATCGAAAACGATCTGCAAATCACATGCTTCAATAATTACGGACTTAGCGAGGTGATCGGCCCCGGGGTCAGCGGGGAATGCGCCTGGCGCAACGGCATGCACATTCAGGAAGACCATTTCATGGTTGAATGTCTCGATCCGCAGACGCTCGAACCCGTGCCGGACGGCGAACCCGGCGAACTGGTCTTTACCGCACTCACCAAGCAGGCCTTCCCGCTGATCCGCTACCGGACCCGCGATATCGCCTGCATTGACCGCACCCCCTGCCCCTGCGGCAGAACCACCGCCCGGATGAGCCGCGTAACCGGACGTACCGACGATATGCTCATTATCCGCGGCGTAAATGTCTTCCCTTCACAGGTCGAGGAAGCCCTGCTGCGCGTGGAAGGCACTGAACCGCATTACCTGATTGAAATCGACCGCCCCGGCACCCTCGATCAGGTTACCGTCAAAGTCGAGGTGCGTTCAAGCGACCTGTCCGACCAGATGAGCAGCATGCAGAAATTGCGGCAGCGCATCGCCCGCGAAATTCACGCCGTTACCGGCATCAATATGACCGTCCATCTGGTTGAACCGAAATCACTCGAACGCTTTACCGGTAAAGCCAAACGTGTTATTGATAACAGGAAGCTTTAGTCAGGTATCAGGAGTCAGGGGTAC
This sequence comes from PVC group bacterium, assembly GCA_003565095.1. Lineage (GTDB taxonomy): Bacteria > Verrucomicrobiota > Kiritimatiellia > UBA8416 > PXDI01 > PXDI01. The sequence goes on from PXDI01000160.1 coordinate 3,655, forward strand.
TGTCAAAAGTTTTATAAAAAGTGATGAAAACGGTATGTGAGTGTGTGGGTATGTGAGTGTGTGAGGGTTTTTTATGAGCGTAGTGAAAAAATCTAGTGTATCTCATGCAGTCAGGTTAGAGAAGATGAGGCCGAATACGAACTCACATACTCCCATACCCACGCACTCACATACTCCCAAACTCGCAAAAAAGAACTTGAAACAACGACGATTAGCCCCAAGACTGGGGCGCAATTCTTGAAACAAAAAGAGGCAGGAGTCAGTCATGAAAAACATAATCATCGCGGTAATAACATTTTGCACAGCGGCCTTCAATGCGTCCGGCGCATTGTTCCAGTACACTGTTCCGGCCGACACTAATGAACGTCCGGCGTATCTCTGGATACCGCCGCAGACCGAACAGGTACGCGGGATCGTCATGGCCGGCAGCACCCTGATGGAAGAGCACTTTGTCCAGGATGAACAAATCCGCGCGGCATGTGCCGCAGAGGACCTGGCAATCATCTACCTGACCCGCGGCCTTGGCGGGCTTGATGTTCAGGCAGTCCTTGACGCTTGCGCAGAAATCAGCGGTTATAACGAGATTGCCCGCGCCCCGCTGATGTTCGTGGGCCATTCCGCCAACGGACCGCCCGCCCAGCAGCTCGCCGCGCGCATGGGTGAACGCTGCTTTGGGTTGATACAATACCGCGGCGGCATGCCCAGCGGCGACGCCCCCATCCCGCCGGGAATCCCGTCTGTGGCCATGATGGCGCAGTTCGACGAATTCTGGGGCACAATGCGCAATGAGGAAGGTTTTGAAAGCTGGGAACGCGCACTGAACTATATCCGCGGTTTCCGCGCCGCCGGGGCGGACAATCTCGGCAGCTTTCTTGTCGAACCAGGTGCCGGACATTTTGCCTGGTCGGACCGTAATGCCGCATATCTGGCAATGTTCATCACCAAAGCCGCACAGGCACGCATTCCGGCGCAATGGCCGCAGAATGCCGCCGAACCTCCGCAACTGCTGAGCATCGACCATACCTCAGGCTGGCTGACCGGCTTTGATCTCAAAGGCGAAACCGAATGCGCCGCTTTTGCCGATTATCAAGGCGACAAAGCCGATACTTCATGGCATTTTGACGAGGAATCGGCCCGCGCCACAATGGCGTACCATCGCGGACTGACCGGTCGCAAGGATCAGTTTATCCGCTGGCAAGATCCGCACTGGGTCGATGCGGGCGCACGCTTCTTTTTCACCAGATTAACTTGGGTCGATGACGGACAGACACTCAAGGTCCATCCGGTGTATGCCGACAAATACCCGGCGCAATACAACGGTCAGGGACCGCGCTGGCCCCAGGCCGGGGAACCGGCGGGCCACTCATCCGCGCCGATTCAGGTCAGACCGGTGGCCGGGCCGCTGGTAGCTACCGGACCGGATACATTCCGCTTTCAATACAGCACCCTCTCGCCCGCCGGATCACGCGCACGCATCACTTTTCTGGCTTACAGTGAAGGCGATGAGGAATACCGCTATACCGAGCAGGTCGGCATGATGCCACGCGGTTTCAGTGGACTCAACCGCGGCCGCAGTCAGACCATCACCTTTTCGCCGCTGGATGACATGCCCGCCGGCAGCCCGCCGGTAAAACTGGAAGCAATCAGTGATGCTGAGGTAACTGTTGAATACTATGTCGCCTACGGGCCGGCGGTTATTGAGGACGGCCATCTGAAAATCAGCGGCATCCCGCCACGCGCAACTTTTCCGATTGAAGTCAAGGTGGTGGCGTGTCATTTCGGCAGCGGGGTTGAGCCTGAAATCCGCACCGCCGCACCGGTTGAACAGGTTTTCAATATCATCGCCGCCGAATAAACGCGTATATGGTTTGCATCACAAATTATCCTTTGTTAGAGTTACACCATATTTACTGATTAACCGGAAAATCGGGCAACTGTTATGCGTTTTATTACCGGGAATAATATGATTTCAAAGCTGTCCTTGCGGGTCTTTGCCGTTTGCTGCCTGTTTGCGGCGGCGGCAAATGCAAACGATGCCGCGCACGAACTGGCCAAAGGCTGGGAGGAATACGGCTTTCTGGCCTTTGACGATGCCCGCGTCTCATTCTCGCGCGTTCAAAACCTTTCCCCTTCAGTCGAACAGGATCAGGAAGCCCGGATCGGCCTGGCAATGATTCAGCAGTTTGACGAACGCCGCGGCAACCGCCAGCAAGCCATCAGTATTTATCAGCAACTGCTTGCAGAAGGCATTACCGCAGAACCGGCGGCACTGGCAAAATCCATGCTGGCGGAATGCCTGGCCCTCGAGGGCGACCTGCCGCAGGCCATCGATATCTGGGACAGGGTGATTGCCGCTCATCCCGACTCGATCATCGCCCAGGATGCCCTCGTCCAGCGGACATACTTCATCATGCGCGACTGGGACAGCGCAAGTACACACAAAGCCATTACAGAGCTTAATCAATTGCGCACAGCTTTCCCGTCCCCCACCCCCGAACGCCCGGGACTCTTCCCGACAATGGAAGCAACTATCGGCAACTATTATTTCTGGCAGAGAGAATACGAAGCGGCGCGTGCCGCTTTTATGCGTTATTCCGATATCGCGAATACACGCAATACCAGTTACGGATGGGTGGCCGGCATGCTTTACCGCATTGCACGGATGTCCGACCTGCTGCTGGATGATCCCGAAACCGCCGGCCGGTATTACAAACGCATGGTGGTTGAAACACGCAATGCCGCACAAAGCTGGTATGCACTGATGCAGGCGGTGCGGCTGGGGGCCATGGACGAAGACGAAGTTCGCGCCCTGATGCTGCCGGGGCTGGATGACCGGACCATTGAAAAACTTTTTCAGGGGGAAATACAGGCGCCATGAAGAAGAGCGACGGCGACAAAATTGCATGGCCCAACTACGTGGGACTGGGACTGCTGGCGGTCTGCTATGCCGGCGCCCTGCTCAATGTCTGCGCCATCCGCCGCGCCGAAACCGACCATGAAGTTATCCGGCTGGTACATTGGCAGCTCGAATTGGGAGTACGCGACGGTGTTGACGACCTGATCCGCCGCTTTGAGGAATATCAGGCCGCCAAAGGCCGCAAAGTCCGCGTAGTCCAGATCCCCATGCCGGAACAGTCATATGTACAATATGTAACTACCCAGCTTATCGGCGGAACCGCCCCCGATATGATCCAGCTCGGTAAATTTCCCGACGAATATCTCGGTCGCTATTTTCTGCCGGTCTCCGAAGCAGTGCAGAACCTTAATCCGTTTTTAGCCGCCGAAGCAGCCGCCGATCCGGATAACGCTCTGCTGGCCACCCTGGCGCAAAGACCGTGGATGGATACCTTTACCGATGGCCTGCGCACCATGTTCTACGACCGCTTTCAGGAATATTACGGCGTCGGATTCAGCCAGTTCACCATTCGCATGTTTTACAACCGCACGCTTTTCGAGGAAGTCCTCGGCAGTCCTGAACCGCCGGCCAATTACCGCGAGTTACTCGAAGCCTGCCGCCGCATTGAAGAATACGCCGCGCAACAGAATATCACCCTGCATCCAATCGCATCCTCGCGCTACCAGATGGAATATTTCAAAGGCCAGTATTTGAGCGGACTCACCCGTGATGTGGCCATACATTACGACACCAATCTGGACGGAAATTTCGGTGGCGAGGAGAAAATGATGGCGGTGCTTTCCGGACGCAGCGGGCCGACCGACCCGCGCTACCGCGCCGGACTTGAAAGCGCGCGCCGTATTGCCGATTATTTCCCGCGCGGTTTCATGGCGCTGGAACGGATGGACTCGGCTTTCGCCTTTGTACAGGGCCGCGCGGCCATGATCACCTCCGGAAGCTGGGATGCCCGCAGTTTCATGCGCCAGATTGAAAACCAGCCGCCGGAGCGGCGGTTTGAAGTCGGGATATTCGAACTGCCGCAAATCGCACCCGACGATCCTGAATTCGGCAAATACTTTGATGGACCCGCTTCCGAAGCCGGCACCGGCACCGGCTTCGCCTTCGGCATCACCCGCAATACTAAAAATTATGATCTGTGCGTCGAGTTCCTGCAGTTTGCCACCACTCCGCAAAACAACAGTCTGCTGAATGACCACGCCGCCTGGATTCCCTCCGTCACCGGGGCGCGCATGGACCCGGTTCTGGAAGTATTCCGCCCGAATTTTATCGGCTTGTGGGGCGGCATGGATTTGCGCTTTGTTGCACGCGGTCGCTGCGAAACTCTCGAAAGCCAGGTGTTCTGGCCTTATATTTCGGGAGAAGTCAGCTATGACGAATATGCCGCGACACTGATGGAGCAATTGCCGCCCGAAATGGCGCAGGATTTCCGGCGGCTTTATGAAAGCCGCGATGAAGCCCTGCCGGGATTGCGCACCACCCGCAGCACATTTCTGGCCGCCACCGTTTTCGGTCCGCAGGACGAACGCATTACCAACGAACAGAAGCTGCTGCGCGCCTGCAGTTCGCAGGCTGTCTACGAAAGAGGCAAGTGGGATATGCGCATCATGCTGAAAAAAACCCGCGAAGAACTGGACAAACAGGGCCATACCCCGTTCAGCACACAATTTTTCAATAGTCTTGACCGCTGGTATAATATGAACCTTGAGGAGAGTCTCTGATGCCGCGCTATGTTTCCATTGCTAAAGTGAAACACTACTGGCCGCTTTACGGCTTTGTTCTGCCCAGCGCGCTGCTCGTCTCTATTTTCAGCTACTACACCGCCAGCAGCGCCATGTATCATGCCTTCTTCCGCTGGAACGGCGACTACATCAAACGTTTTATCGGATTGGGCCATTTCGAACGCTCAATGGGCCGTCCGGGACTATGGTTGATTGTCACCCTGGCTGCTTTTGCCATTACCATTACTTCAAAGAACACCGCCCGCTGGTGTAAACTGCTGCGGGCGGCGGTCGGGATCGGTCTGCCGCTGACAATCCTGGGCGTTTTGCGGGACAAAATCGCGCTTGGCGAAGTGACCGCCTCAGCTCCGCAGGCTTTTGTCAGCGCGCTGATCTTTCTGGCGCTGGTAATGGCGGTCGGCTTTTTCAGTGACCGTTATGATCCGGCCCGTCCGGCCAGAATGGCCTTTATCGCCATTCTGGGGCTTGGGTTCAGCCTAGCGCGCATGGCCTGGCCCGGCGATATCGCCTGGGCGGCGGCGCTGCTGATTTCCGGTATTGCGCTCTGGCTGCACCCGCGCACCGACCGGCGCCTGCGCCTTGGACAGGCTTTCGGCGCAGTTGCGGTAACAATGTGGGCCCTCGGTGCACGTGCCGGCGGAGACCCTACCCTCTGGCGCGGATTCAGCGTCATCGCCATTCTGGTCGTCGCTAATATCATCAAGATGATTCCGTCAATTGCCACCGCAGTGGTTATTCACCGCCTCAAAAGCGACGCCGCCAACTACTGGTACCGCGTACTCTTCGTGGTTCCGATGATTATTCCCGGTATGGTTTATCTGCTGATATGGAAGTTTTTCTTCCAGCCCGACGGACTGCTTAACCGCATTCTCAATATGACAGGCATCATGTGGATCTTGACAAGGCTTGACAGTCTGCTGGACTGGGGCGGAATTTTCACTGCCGGAGGCAGCCCAGTCTGGCTGGGGACTCCGCAGCTTGTGCTTCCTGCGATGATTCTGTGGGGCTTCCCGTGGGTCGGAGTGGTCGGCGTATTGATCTATCTGGCCGGACTGCAATCCATCGATAAAAGCCTTTACGAAGCCGCGGATGTCGACGGTGTCGGTTCAATCGGAAAATTCATCCACCTTGAACTGCCGTTGATTCTTACTCAGGTGCGGATTAATCTGGTGCTGCTGATAATCGGCACCCTGCAAACCTACGGGCTGGTGCTGATCCTTTTCGGCAGCGAAGGCGGACCGCAGGGACGCTTGTTAATCCCGGGGCTCTATATGTTCCATAACGCGTTTGCCCGTGCCGAAGCCGGCTATGCATGCAGTATCGGTCTGATTATTTTTGTCTTTATCCTGCTGCTGACCGAAATCAACAACCGTTTTATCAAAGTCGACAAGTGAGGCACCCGTGAACAAAAACAGCATTATTGCCGAATTTGCCAAACATTTCTTTATTTTGATGGTACTCTCGTTCGCGCTGTTCCCGCTGTATGTAATGCTGGTTATCAGCGGAAAAGACGGCGCACAGTTTGTCGCCGCCCCCTTCACAATCACCGCCCCTTTCAACTGGATCAATTACTCCACCGCCTGGAGCATGGTCTCTGGCTATATTTTCAACACTGTCTTTGTCTGTGTTTCAGCCATTGCCATGGCTTTCATCTTCAGCTTGAATGCCGCTTTCTTTTTTGCACGCTACCGCATGCCCGGACACCGCTTTCTGTGGTATTTCTTCCTGATTCTGATGCTAATGCCCGGCATTGCCAACCTCGTGCCCCTCTTCAATCTGCTCAAAACGTTTAATCTGCTGAACACTTTCTGGGCACTCATTCTGGTTTACATTACCGGCGCCCAGGTGGTGCAGATCTACATCCTGCGTAATTTTATTGAGGATATCCCCTCAGACCTTTTTGATGCCGCCGAAGTTGACGGCGCCTCCCCGCTGCAGCAGGTCTACCGGATCGTCCTGCCGATGTCCGGCAGCATTCTTTCCACTCTGGCGATTCTGCAGTTTATCGGTATGTGGAACGACTATATCCTGCCGCTGGTGGTGATGCGTGACGATCACATGCTGACCCTCGCCGTCGGACTGGTAAGAATGGACAGCGAATATGTCAAAGACTGGGGCGCGTTGATGTCCGGCTTTACGCTGGCCAGCATTCCGCTGGTGCTGATCTTCATCTTTACCATGCGCCTCTTTGTCAAAGGACTCTCCGCCGGCGCAGTGAAGGGATAAGGGGGAAGACTGCAGACCGCAGACTGCAGACTGCAGACTGCAGACCGCAGACTGCAGACCGCAGACTGCAGACTGTAGACTGAAGACTGAAGACTAAAGTAGTATTGGTTATTCCTTGTTGAATATTGGTTATTGAGCTTAATAGAGTTATTTTTGGCGTATGCAGTCCATGAACATTGAATCTAATGCAACGCTGTCCGCCGACGAGCGCTACATGCGCCTGGCGCTGGCGCAGGCGCAGGCAGCCGCCGATGCCGGCGAAGTCCCCGCCGGATGCGTGATCGTGCATTTTTCGTCCGAAGGTCCCGCGCGCGTAATCGGACGCGCGCATAACCAGACCGAATGCCTGCACGATCCCACCGCGCACGCCGAAATGATCGCCATTACCCAGGCGGCTGCCGCTCTTGGCGACTGGCGACTGAATAATACCTGCCTGTACGTTACCAAGGAACCCTGCGCAATGTGCTGCGGAGCCATCATTCTGGCAAGAATCAGCAAAGTTTTCTGGGGCGTCTCAGACCCGCGCCGCGGCGGTCATTCCGTCTTCGGCATCCTCGACAACCCAGGACTGAACCACCGCGCAGAAATCCAGACCGGTCTGCTCGAAAACGAGTCTAAAAGCATCCTGCAGGAATTCTTCCGCGCTAAACGGTAATGGCCCTCTCCAGCGCGACGGCAATCGCATTTCCGATTTGCCGCCACCGCCGGAGACCTTGCGCATACAGCCGCTGGTTTACCTCAAGTTCAACGCCAAGATAGCCCCGTATGCCGTATTCCCCCCGCAGCCAGGTGGTCAGCCCGTCGGATGTTCCACGATACGGCCGGTTCATCCTTACGCGCAGCTCCGCACCAGTCTGCTGCAGTTCATCCCGCCAGCGACAGCAGAATCCACGTTCGGCATGCCGGCGCGGATCATACAATAAACCTATCTCAAAATCGCGCTCCCGGCCGTTTAGTAACGGCGTAAAAGTATGTACCCCGACATGCACCACCACCGCACCTGACCGTCCGAGCTTTTCAACCTGTTTACATACCCCGCGACGGTAAGGCCGATAGTATCTTTGCAATAATTTCTCATGCACCTTCTCCGGCAGCCCCTTAGTGAATGACGAAAATAGTGCCGGATGCCCCTCTGAACGGTTCGGCTCTATCAAAAGGCGGGTATACGGGTAGCTCAAACACGGGACATGCATATGCCGCGCCAGCAGTTCAGCCAGCGACTTCGCCCCCGGATCCCATCCGGTATGCTCCGCCAATTGCCGTGCAGCACCGCCGAACAGCCCCGAGTATTCCCGCGGCACAGCATTGCCGGCATGTTCACAGGTAATCAGCATTTTATGGGACAAAGGCTTTTGCATCCCTCAAACACCCGCATAATCTCTTATAGACATTCAACAAATCTTCCCGGCTGAAGTTTTCGGGTAATGCCCGCAAGATACGTCCGGCAAGCGATCCTTCCGCAAAAATCAATTCCAGATGTTGCAGGGCTTCCGGTGAGAAATGATGCGTCGTGCGCAATTGATCAAAGATATGCCGGCATAATTCCCCGGCACTAAGTGCATGCTTCTGCAAACCGAACAGTGCGAGATATGCCTGATTGCCGATGCCGGCGCTTTCGCCATAACAGATTGTATCCAGCAGAATGTGATATAGCTCTTCCTCCGGAAAATCCATCTGGATCGCCAGAGCAGCCCATTCACCGTCAACCAGCGAGCGGGCCAATTCAACAATCCATTCCAGAATAGCAACATCCGCGGCAGGATATTCCTGAATGTCGATTACCCGCACCTCGATGGCGCAACGGTCCCAACGTGCCATCAAACCACGCGAATTCAACCATTCATCCTGTAATACCCCATCAGGATCATAAGGAGCAATATCACGATACATCACTTCAAGAATCCGCTCACGGTAATCCGCGGCACTGTAAACCCGTTCAGGCACAATTAAGCCGGTGATTGAAGGAATTTTCATAGCATTGCAGCGATACGCCTCCATCCGGAAATCAAGAAACGGCTTACGTTCGCCGTCCGCCAACGGCGAACTGGCCGCCATTGCCGGAATCAACGGCAGGACAAGGCGCAAAGCGGCGTGTAAGCGCGCAAATTCTTCATCACCGTGAAACGGCAGATTCAAATGAGTGCTCTGCAAATTGGCCCAGCCATGACCGCGGCAGTCGAAAATGCGGTTATACGCTTCGTAAATCGGATTATATTCATGCGGCCACAGTTTCAACTCATGAAACGGATCCATCCATGGATGAACCGAACCGGGCATTAAGCGGGCATTGGCGGGTGCCAGCAATTGTTCAATCCCGCCGATATCCTGCTGAAAAAATGCGCCCAAACCCTCCAGTGTGTTAACCGCCCCGTCAGTCTTAATCTCGATTACATGCAGCGCCAACTCATTGCTCCAGGCCGTGACCCCCCGGGAAATTTCATTAACAATGCGCCCCGCCGCTTTTGCCAGCACGTGATCGGCCGCCGCATGTACATTCAGTCCGGCGTTATCAACAATCATGTATTCCAACTCAACACCGAATCCGTCGAATAAATGCAGCGGACGCTTTTTGTTGACCGTCGGAATCATTAGCTGGACTTGTCCTTTTTGCTCTCAATCCTGCGCAGAATTTCCTGCATGACTGTAAGGTAGAGGGCATCTTTCTGCAAAGCGTCTTCACAGCCGGAATCAATATTCGGATTGTCGTTGATTTCTATAACATAAACTCTGCCGTTGATCTCTTTCAGGTCAACGCCGTAAAGACCGTTGCCAATCAGTTTTGCCGCCCGCAGTGCATGTTTCAAGACACGTGGCGGAACATCTTCAACCGATATTGTGTCGGCATTCCCGGCATGCGTGCGTCCATCATGCGTGCGTTCATATATCTGCCAGTGTTTCCGTGCCATATGATAGCGGCAGGCAAATAATGGCTGGTCATTCAAAACACCGATCCGCCAGTCAAAGCTGGTGGGAATGAACTTCTGCGCTATGACTAAATCAGATTTCTCCAACAATGCGGCAATGCTGCTGCGGTACTGATCCATTCCGTCCACCTTAATCACCCCTTGCGAAAATGCGCTGTCAGGCTGTTTCAAGATGCAGGGAAAACCAAGATTTTCGACTATACTTTCAACATTATCACGGTTAAGAATCACCGTCTCTGGCGCGGGAATCCCGTTTTTGCGCAGCAATTCCGCCAGATAAACCTTATTGCTGCATTTCAGAATCGATTCAGGATCATCAATAACCACAAGTCCTTCCGCGGCGGCACGCCGCGCCATGCGGTAGGTGTGATGATTTACATTCGTGGTCTCACGGATAAAAAGACCGTCAAATTCGCTCAGCCGGGAGAAATCCTCCCGCGTAATCAGCTCTGTACCCAGGCCGAGTGACTCAGCGGCTTTCACAAAGCGCCGCAGGGCACGTTCATCCGATGGCGGCATTTCCTCCTGCGGATTCACAAGCATTGCCAGATCATAGCGGGTCTCCTTGCGGGAGTGGCTGCTGTTGCGGCGCCTGAAAAACTCCTGAGCCATCTGCGAAACAAACGGCCGGTGCTCTTCAGGCACACCGCTGGATGCCACCGGCTGCAGACTGCGCAGAAACCACACGCCCCCTTTCCTGATAAACTCAGCACGCAGTAAAGGTGCCTGAAAATGCTTAAACAGCCGTTGTGAGAGTTTGTCATAACGCTTGGCAAGATTCTTTCCAAAATAAATACTCAAAGTGAATTTATCCGAGTGTATCGGCTTGAGACTGCTCTGGATCAGACTGTCGAGTTCATCCGAAACAATCCGGATGATGGTCTGCGATTTAATATCCTGCATCGCCAGAATGTTTGGAAAAGGTTTATGCCCGCGCGCGGCGGCAAGCAGCGAAACATAGTATCCTGAGCTCTGGTAACGGTAACTGCGGCACAGGTTGTATACCTTGACGTTACGCACACTGCTGTATTCCGCATCCGTTAAATAAGTACGGGCGGCGATTATATCAACCCCGGGAATCTCCAGTGTCCACTTCCGTGGATTATCAACCACAATCAGATGGCGCATTGCTTTCTTACATTTTTAGGCGGAGTTATGATTATAAGGTTTGCGTCGTAAGTCACAATTCCCAGCAGAATCGCATTAATCACACGAGCTATCTTCATCCGATAGAACCGCCCTTCCCAAAAAGGGTTTTTACCGATCGGGTCGGCAATATCAATTGTCCCGGTCTCCATGTCGTAACCGCGCAAAACAACAAAATGGCCGGAAGGCTCACCGCGCACATCATCGTAGTCCGACAGCTCCCCGTATTCGCGCGCACTCTGATAAAGATAAGTGGCGCTCAGTCCCGCAATCACCGGCTGGCCCTTGCGCATATACTTACGGATAATGCCGGCGCGCAAATCCTCGAAACGCAACTGCCCGCCCAGCTCAAGAAAACGGATATAAGCCTCGCAGGCCAAACGAAACCGGCCATTTCTCTTATAGCGGAGCTGCTCTTGCAGCTTAGCTTTTAGCTGCTCGCGTTTTAGCTCGAACCAGGTAGGATCAAAAATACGCAGATCATATGAATAGATGGTTGCGGCATAACCGCGCTGCAATGCATCGATTGCCAGCAGTGACCCGAGCGTGCCGCCCTCGGCAAACTGATAGACATCCCGGATAACCTCCTCCAGCGGAATCTGCGCGCCATAATACTCATAAACCGCATGCAGACATGTCGGCCCGCAGGTTGTGTCATCCGGCTGTTGCTTTATCGGTACCTTTAACATACCTCACACAATAGAGAAACCCCGTCTCCATTGTCAATAGCTGCTTATGGACCCAGCAATTCTCATTATGATTTCAGACCCCCGTGACCTTGCCTGGCCGCCGTAGCCGCGAAGCGCGTAGGCGGCTGTCACGGGTGAA
>PXDI01000243.1 GCA_003565095.1 PVC group bacterium
AAACCGACCCGCATCAAGCTCACGGAGAACCTGCTGCTTGAAAGCTTCACTATACCGAATCGTCGTCCGCATATCCACCTGCCTTTCACTTGCAGGTGTCAACCTATATCAGGACGGGACAAACCTGTCTGTTATCTACAGCCGCACGTCTTTGCTCCCGGGATCGTTATCCGCCTGTGCAAAACCTGCCGCAACGCAAAACCCCATCACCCCGGCAATAATTGAACGCGATACTTTGTTCATCATTCTACTCCTGTGCTTTGTTTTCTACGGTTAATCCGGCGCTCATCATCAAGCGCCAGCGCTTCGATCATTTTTGCAAACTCGCCAGCCTGTGCCGTATAGTCGCGACGGTTTTGCCGGTCCGAATATGTTTTCCAGTCATCCGGTATAGCTGAAGCACCGCGCAATGCCCCGACCAGCGAGCCGGCCATACCGGCGATTGAATCACAATCATTGCCGTATTCCCCGGCTGCGCAAATTGTTTCGCGCGGATCACCATCACAGCGCAGCAGCATCGCCAGTGCCACCGGCATTTCTTCGCAGGCGTGCAGATTGGATTCAATCCCGATATTCCGCAGCGATTTTGCCGCACCGGCATCCCCCTCCGGCAGCGATGGACAGTCTGTTTTAGCGCTTTTTATATGCCATGGACTCACCGCTGCGCGCACTGCCGGCAGGTCTTTATCGCGTGATCCGCCGGGCACGAGCGCCGCAACGGCAGCGAAAATCATTTCACGGGTGGCGCCAGGCGCCACATTCAGCGCCGCATCAATTACAGAGCGCGCCGTGGCGTCCGGCGCAAAAGCCTCCGCAACCGCAGCGGCCATTACCGCCGCGCTTTCCAAACCGTAGGAATAGGTCTGCGCGCCGAAAAATGCCGTCGCCTCGCGATATGCGCCAACCGGATCGCCGGGATTCGCCGCACCGACCGGCCAGGCGCACATCGCCGCGCCGCAGGAGATATGATAGAGATTTCCACCCCAGAAACGCGGATCACGATCCGAAGCCAGCAGGCCGCGGATATGCCATTGTTCGGCACGCGCCAGCCGCTCAAGCACCGGTGCTTCCCGTTGCCATTCGGGAATCCACACCGGGCGGGACGCCATGTCGGCGGAAAAAACCTCACGATAGGCAAACGCATCCAGATGCTTACCATGCGTCAGATAACACCGAATCAACGCCTCGGTCATCACGGTGTCATCAGTGATGCGTCCGTTGCCTTTGCCGGTTTCACGCTCAGGCCGCGGAGTCAAGGTCTGCGTTCGCCAATCCCAATCATAGGGCGGCAGAAAACTCTCGATCGTTCCGCACTTCTCAAGAATCATTTCACGCGCATAACCTTCAACCGAGGCCGCCATCCCGTCACCGATCGCCCCGCCATACAAGGCTCCGGCCACTTTGTCTGTAAATCCGTTCATATATTATTCGCCTTTCTGTTTTTCCGGCCTCGTTTTATTCACCAAAAAACTTTTGAAACTCTGTCTGTAGGTATGCCCCAGACCCTTGGGGCATACCAGGGGGTGCCCCAAGTGTCTGGGGCACCCCTACCATACATAAATAGGGTTATAGCGTCAGCGCAGTTTGCCGCGCGGTTCACGACAGAGGTTGTGCAAGAGCCTCTGATAATAATGATAAAAATCCGTGTTATCCGTGTAATCCGTGGTAAAACAATAAAAGCAAACAACTTATGGATTATTTCAGAGAGTTGATGAATAATTCAGGTTAGGCAAAAATTAACCGAAACACATTTCGTTTCAAGTTGGCGATTTATTGCCGCCATAGAGGTAATTCTGATTGATAAATACAAAAATCATACGCCCGAAAGCAAATTCAGCTTAATATTACCGGTGAAGCGGCAATAATCTTGCAATTATACTTGACGTATGGTTTCTGACGTACTATTTTGCCGTTATGACAGTAGAAAAAGACCAAGATATTTTTAAATTGGGATCAGACTTCGCTGCACTTGGCCGCATTATACGGAAGCATCGGAAGCGTAGCGGACTCAGCCGTCAAGCACTGGCAGATATCGCCGGCATTGGCAAAACTGCTGTCTTTGAGGTTGAACATGGCAAACCGACGGTAAAGCTTTCAACCTTGCTGCCTATGCTGAATGCCCTGAACATCGAAATAGCGCTGACAAGTCCGCTTATGGCGGAATACACAAAACGGGAGACCCCATGCGACGTGCTTTCGTAGAGGTAAATGGATGCCGGGCTGGCAGTCTGGAGGAACACTCCCGCAACCACTATGTTTTCCGTTACTTCAACGATTACACCGGTCCGCTCGTCTCTCTTTCAATGCCGCTTTCCAAGCACGAATATATCTTTGAACGTTTCCCGCCTTTTTTTGAAGGATTGCTGCCAGAAGGAGAGATGCTGGAAGGTCTTTTAGGTCAATGCAAGATAGACCGGTTCGACCTGTTCTCGCAACTGATAGCAATCGGAGCCGAGACGGTTGGAGCCGTCACGGTAATGGAGGCCGCTACGTGAAGCGCTGCCCTATTTCATACTCGGAATGTCCTGACGACGGGCAGTATTCACCCGCCGGCTTGGCCCGGCTTTCCCGTGGACTAAAACGATTAGAAGCTTTCCCCTTCAGTGCCGACCAGCAGCGCAAGGAAGCCGTACTGCGTGCCGCCAAGATTTCAATACAGGGCATTCAACCCAAACTCAGCACTCGTCTAAACGTTAAAGAAGGACGCTTTGAGATCGTTGATCGCGGTGGTCGTTATATCATCAAGCCACAGCACAACCTTTTCCCGGCACTGCCCGAGAACGAAGGACTTACAATGTATCTGGCCGCCCTCTGCGGAATAGACGTCCCGGTCTGCGGGTTGGTCAAGTCCAGCGACGGCTCTTGGTCTTACTTTGTGAAACGCTTTGACCGCACCGGGCGCAGCATGAAGCTGTCGGTAGAGGATTTTTCCCAGCTCGCGGGAATGAGCCGCGACACAAAATATGACTCAAGCATGGAGCAACTGGTCAAGCTTGTCGATAATTACTGTACATTTCCGGCCATTGATAAAATAAACCTTTTAAAACGCTGTCTGTTCAATTTCATTATCGGCAACGAAGACATGCATCTCAAGAATTTCTCTGTTATTACCAAGAACGGGGTTGTTGGGCTTGCTCCTGCATATGATTACCTTAGCACGACGGTTGCTTTCATGGCATTAGGCAAACGTCTTGATCAAATTGAAGAACTGGCATTACCGCTTCAGGCTAAAAAGCGCGGACTTACCCGGAAAACCTGGATGATATATTTTGCCCGGGAACGTCTGGTTCTTACAGACAAGGTCATCGCGAAAGTTATCAACGAACTGCGTCACGCGGTTACCTTTTGGCGGGAGGCTATCGCACACTCATATATTCCGGATGACCAAAAATCTCTTTACACAAAACTTATCGAAGACCGTTGCAACTTGTTGGAGCTGTCGTGAAGGGTTTTTTCTATAGACTGAAGCGGCAGGAATGTCCACACTCCAGAGGCCGCGGAGTGATGATTAGCGTCTGTAGGGATTCCCCAGTCCCTTGGGGCATCCCAGAGGGGCGGCCCAAGGGACCAGTCTTCGCCTTCGGCTACGCCACGGCACGCTGGACCG
>PXDI01000004.1 GCA_003565095.1 PVC group bacterium
CATGCTCCGGGGGGTGCACGCATGAGCCGCCAGCCGACCAGGGAAAGCGAACGCATCCGCATTCAAAAGAGCTTCGTTGTCTACAGCCTCGACGACCAGCAGCGCCGCTGGATCCTCGAAGCCCTCGACTCCGACAAATGGGACTGGTTCACCGACTGCGACGGCTGCACGGGTGTTTCACAACTCCACTGGCCGACAAAATACTTCCCGCCCTGCCTGCGCCACGACTTCGACTGGGCCACCGGCAACGGCGGCATAGAAGGCAGCAAAATCTTCTACACCCTCCAACGCGCCTACGGCGTCCCCCGCTGGCGCTCTGCCATCCGCACCTCCGCCGTCACCCTCGTCTGGTACTCCTGGTCCCGCTATTTCCGCCGCCGCCGGTAGCAGTTGCGAACAAACTCGCCGTTTTATTAACGCCGCGCCTGCGCGCTCAACAATTATCATCTCAAAATGTTTGACACTTATTTGACACCCTAGCCTTAAATCACACAGGCTCTCATAGTCGTGCATCGCAGGCTGTATTCTGCGCGGGTGTTAGGAAAAGCCTGTAAATAAAGGCTCAAACTGCAATCGTATGAAACGTAAGATGGTCGGGGTGGTGGGATTCGAACCCACGACTTACAGCTCCCAAAGCTGTCGCGCTACCAGGCTGCGCTACACCCCGTTAATAAGGAAACGCATACTAATCGGCGCGGAGGTAGGAGTCAAGCCATCGAATACATCATTCCGCGAGGCGGCGGATTTGTTCGAGATAGCGGGCGACGTGTGCTTGATGCCGGAACGCCTGGGCGGCTTCGAGCAAAGTAACGGCCCGCGCATAGCGCTCTCGCGAGACTTCTATCTGCGCATGGCGTACCAGCGCCTCGGCTTCAAAGCCCCTGATCCGTGCGGCGCGCTCGCAGGTAATGACCGCTTCTTCGAGCATACCCGCCGCCTGCTGCAACTCGGCGAGCATCAGCATGGTACGTCCGTCGAGCGGGTCAATCCGCAGCAACTCTTTGGATAGCCGCATGGCTTCATCCGGCCGGTCCTGCTGCCGGGCGAGTTCCGCGCGCAGCCGCAGCAGCGTTGTCTGTGCCGCGGTATCGAACAATTCCGGTTGCGCCGCCCCAAGCTCTGCCGCGCGCTGAATCATCGCTTCCGCATTTGCTGCATCTTCAATCATCAGGAATCCGTCGATCGCGCGCAGCAGCCGCGGCAATGCCGGTTTTTCCATACTGAACGCTTTTTCGTAGGCGCGCAATGCATCGCGGGGCTGGTTCTGGTTGAGAAACAGATCACCCAGCGTGGCGAGCATTTCGCTGTCGGCGCATTCCAGGCGCAAAGCCTGTTCAATGGCCTGAATTGCTGCGCGGTATTTTCCGGTTGCCAGATAAGCATTGGCGCGCAATGACCATAGTTCGCGGTTAACGGGATCCTCTTTAAGAATTTCACCCACCAGCGCGAGCCCTTCGGTAAAACGCTCCTGTTGCAGCAGGGTTTTTGCCAGCCCCAGCATTGCATCCGGGTTTTTGGGTTTCAGCAGCAATGCCTGCCGGTAGGCGCTTTCGGCTGAAACCGGGTTGTTTTCCATCAGCAGCGCATGTCCGAGTAACAGCAGAATTCCGCCGTCCGCCTGTCCATCCGCAACAAGTTGCTGATAAAGCTCTATTGCCGCAGCGGTGTCTTCCTGCAGCAGGTAAACGCGTCCCAGATTCATAATGGCACTGCGGAAACGCGGCAGTTTTTTGAGCGCATTGCGGTAGGCCGTTGCCGCGGCAGCAAGATTTTCGTTCTGAAAATGCAAGTTACCCAGAGCAAAATCCATTGCCGGACTGGCTTTTGCAAAATCGCTTTTCTGCAGTTCGGTAACTGCCAGATTGACGTTGGTTGCGGCAATTGTCATAACGCGGTTGAGCAAGACGCTTTCCTCCTGCGAGACGGTGGGCTCAAAAGGCCCTCCGCGCGGGAATGCGGTTTGCACCATCGCCAGACCGGTGAATAATATAAAAACAAATTTTTTCATAATGTTATACTCTACTCCAATTTGAACGTTACTGTCTGGCGCACTCTGGTTGTTACCGCCTGTCCGTCTTTTCTGCCGGGAGAGAACCGCCAGCGTTCGATTGCACGCACCGCAGCTCCGGTGAAGATATCTCCGGGCTGTGCGGACATAACTTCGATGTTGCTGACGGTTCCGGCGGGATTCACAATAAACTCAACAATAACGACACCCTCGATGCGTTGCATCCGCGCCTGCGGCGGGTAGATCGGAGTGAGGCGTGCCAGCGGCCGCGGCGGCTCATCCAGATCGCCGATATCAAATACCAGTTCTTTGATCTGGTCGGCGAGATCCGGGGTGCTGATTCCAAAGTTCACCGCAAAATCGCCGCCGATATCACCGAGTGCCATGCTTAAATCCATGCGTGCCTGCAGTGGCATCAGCCGGCGCTGAATTTCCTGCAACTCTGGTTTCGGGGTTTCCGGTTTTGTTTCGGAGCGTTGCGGCGGTGGCGGCGGCGGTGGCGGCGGCGGTGCGATGGCGGTATCGATGCGCTGGAAGGCGGCGGTTCTTTCGGGTGGTGAGGTCAGTTGCTCAAGATAGGGCAGCAGCAGATAAAGCGCGAGGGTAACAATGGAGGCCAGTATTACCGGCCGCCATGTCCAGCGCGGTGAGAGCGCCTTATAATAATTTTGCAAAGAATCCGCCGGCATTATGATACCTTACTCCCTGACGACCGCTCGCTGACCTTGTGTCGGCGAGCGGAAAGATTGGTATAATAAGAGCTTCTGTAAATAAACATTATATGAGCCCGAATGGCGCAACCCGAGAGCTTTGCACCCCCCGTGCTCTTTTCGGGCTCGATATGGTTCTCGTTTTCCAGCATGCCTTTGCTTTCTAATCCTCTTGTCCGCCGACGCAAGGTCAGCGAACGCTTAATTAGCGCCTTTCACTCCCTGACCGCCGCAATACTGACCTGCTTAGCGCCGGCCAGTTTGCATTCGTCAATTATGTCGACCAGCGGTGAAGTGCGTGCATCGCCGTCGGCAAGAATAATCACCGGAGCTTCGCGTTCGCGTAGTTGCCGCGCCACCACCCCCCGTACGCCGTTCAAGCCGATCTCACGGCCGCCGTAAACAATCCGACCGTCGGCGGTCAGGGCGATCATGATGCTGTGGCGGTCGAGATCCTGTGCACTGGCCGCCTGCGGCTTCTGGATTTCAACCCCGGTCTCTTCAACAAAAACCGTTGTGACGATAAAAAAGATCAGCAGCAGAAAAACACAATCAATCAACGGCGACATATTAATTTCAACGCCGCGTTCGGATGTTTCACTTAATACGGTTCTTTTCATTTTTATCTCCGCAAACCTTTGTGTGTTGGGAAATTACCAGGGGGGGACGGCCCAAGGGTCTGAACCGCCCCTACGGGTGAATTGCTGCTGGGCATTACCGCGGCAATCGCATGTACCCGGCAGGTAGCCATCAGGACTTCAATATGTCTTTCCATGCGATGCAGCCGCGCGAGGCCGAAAACGCCCGGCAGAGCCACCACCAGTCCGAACTGGGTGGTGATCAGTGCCTGGCTGATGCCTCCGGCCACCCGGCTGCCGGTGTTCCCGGTTACTGACGCGACCGCATCGAAAGTTTCGATCATGCCGATAACGGTTCCCAGCAGACCCAGTAAAGGCGCCACCGCGGTGAAGGCCGCCACCAGAATAAAGTCGCGTTGGAGAATACGTATACACTCAGCCTGTCTTGAGTCAAAAGCCTCGGCCGGCTGTGCGCCCAATATAATATCGTGCATAACCATCCGCAGCATTACGGCAATTCCGCCGCACAATTTTTCCAGCTCCGCCTGCAGCGTGTGTAGGCTGCTGCCGGCCGGCAGCTTCTCGAGCGCGGTTTCCACTTCCGCGCCTTCGCGCATGGTGCGTGCCAGCAGGCAGCACGACCGGATAAAGCAGGTCCAGATGCCGACGCAAGCCAATGCGATCAGCAGCAGCAGCGGTCCGCCCGCCTGCCAGTAACTGAATGTGTTTTGCAGAAAATCAAGCATGCATCATTCCGATCGCACTTTCAGGTCATTGATCATTGTTACAGTGGTGCGTTCAAGGGTGGCGATAATGGTGCGGGCGCGGCGAGCCAGAAAAGCGTGGGCCAGCAGCACCGGGATCGCGATAGCCAGTCCGAACTCGGTGGTTACCAGCGCCTGGGAGATACCGCCGGAAAGCAGCCGTGCATCGCCGGTACCGAAAATTGTTACAAGCTGAAAGGTGTGGATCATGCCGGTAACGGTTCCGAGCAGACCGAGCAGCGGGGCGACGGCCCCCAGCACCGCAAGGATGCCGAGATGGCGTTCGAGTTTAGGAAGACAGCCCAGTACGTGTTCGTGCATGATTTCCTCTAAATGGTCGCGCGGCGAATCGTAATGTCGCAGGGCTTCCATGACCAGAGACCCCAGCGGTTCACTGATAGTCTGCTGTGTCTGCCGTGCGCCGTTCAGGTCACCTGCGCGAGCCTGCGCCATCACGCGGCTTACCGCCTCCCCGCCATGTACCCTGATTAATGAGAGTTCAATCGTTTTCCATATAATCAGCACCAGCGCCAGCGCCCCGACCGCCAATAAGGGAATTATAACAAATCCGCCTTTTTTGACATGTTCGAAAAACGATACCTGCGCGACTTTCAGTTTAATAGCATCTCCGGCGGTGACATCTACCGGCAGCCCGGCCTGGGCGCCGTTGACAACAGAGCGGATGCCGGCAGCGGCATCGCGCGGCAGGTTATCATAAATGGCGGGTTGAATAGCGCCAAACAGGGTTATGGCCAGTCCGGTCGGACCGTCATCATCCGCGGCGAAACATGCAACCGGACCGAAAGCCGCAAAACGGCCTTGATGTTCCAGGCCGGCGGAATCAAGCGCGGGGCCTTGAAAAACGTGTCCTCCCAGCCGTTGCAGATTCCAGTTGCGGGAAAGCTCGAGCAATTGCTTTAAAACATCGGCCATCCCGCTGAAATCGTCATCGGCTGCCAGTGTTTCCTGGAGCGGCCGTAATTGCTGCAGCAAATACATCGATTCGGCCGTTCCGGTGCGGGCTTCCATTGCCCGCGCATATTCGGTTGCAACGGTCAGAATAAACCGGCCCTCCTCACGGACGGCATCGGCTTCGGCTATCAGTGCGGCTTGTTCGGCTTCGCCTTGCCGCCGCAGCCGCCGGATGCGCTCAGCTTCGGCTCTTTGTCCCGCCACACTTTTCTGCAGGGAGTCCATGGCGGCGGCCAGCGGCAGGCGTTCGGCGGCAATGGTTGCGCGCAATTGATTGAGGGCCTGCGTATCGCGTTGGATATCGTCCTTAACCTCAAGAATGGCCTTGGCGACACGCTCTGTATTCTCGCCGCCGATAGCGGGGAAGAGGGCAAGGGAAAGCATCGCGGCAATAAAAGTATTTCTGATCATGGCTGCTCCTCCCCGCGGATCTGCATTGGCAGGGTGACCAGTTGTGCGGTCTGGCGGCGGTTGAGCACATCGATGGCTTTGCGGATGGCTGCCGCATTCTCGGTAGCGGGGGTCCATTGCCAGCCGCCGGCGGAAGGAGTGCCGATGGCGGCCCAGTCATTGCCGGGGGCAACTGCAAACGCGCGCGCGAGGCCAATATAAAGAACATCCACCTGGCGGCGGATTCCGCTGCCGGCTTCGAGGGTTTCGCTGGTGGCATGGAAACCGTTATGCAGCGCTTCAATTTGTGAATAGAGCATAACAACATTCTGCACGCGCCGTGAAACCTGCATCCGGTCGGCCGCGGTCTGGTTGGCCGGCAGCGAACGGAAAGCGGCTGACAGAGGTGCCCGCAAACCATCAGGAAGCAATGTTTCCCACTGCTTCAGGTCGGCTTCAGCGCGATCGAGCACCTGCCTCAATTGCTGCAGTTCGTGCTCCATCGATTCTTTGCGCGCAATAACCGCGGAGCGTTCCTGTTCAACCGAAGAGGCAAAGACCTGTCCTTCCGCGATTTCTTTTTTCAAGGTTGTATCCTGCTCTTGCAGCAGAGCGAGTTCCCGCTGCCATTGATCGCGTTGTGCGCGCCATGTGCGTTCTTCTTCCGCGATGGTTGTGCGTAATTCAATCCAGCGTGCGGTCAGTTGATCCAGCGAGGCAAGCGCAGCGGCGGGGGCGGTGGGTTCGCCGGCGGCGGCCGGCGGCAACGGCAGCAGCATAAAGCCCAGCAGCACTATCAATAATTTCATGTAATTGTCCTTATGAATATGACGATGTTCAGGTTTCATTTGCATAATATGCCTTAAAATTGTTACCGGGTCATTAAATAAACGCCGCCGGGGGTTTTTCTGTTCGCGGAAAAAGGCGTCCGCTGAGCTTGCTCGGCGGACTAGATAATTGTGGAAAACGGTAGTGTGGAAAAGAACTGAAGAGAGCCCATTATGAGCAAGCATAGCGTGAACCACATAAAATTGCGTCATATGGGGGATTCTTTGATTTTCGGCTCCTGTCGGTGGCTTAAATTCTTCCGCTCGCCGACGCAAGGTCAGCGAGCGGGGAAAATAATGTTACCTTGGCGTTCCAGACGGCAAGGATTTCATAATATTAATCAGGAAGCCGGCGGGTGGCTGAACTGGTGCAGGGCGGTGCGCAATTCCGGGAGGCCTTCATCGCTGAGCGCGGAAACCGGCAGCGGCTTTGTGCGTGTTTTGCGTTTGAAGATCTTCAGATTTTCTTCTGCTGCGGGTTCGTCCATTTTGTTGGCAATAATGAGCGACGGGCGGCGTATTAGATCCGCCTGATAAAGCCGCAGTTCTTCGCGCAACTGCCTGTAGTCCTCAACCGGGTCGCGTCCATCGGTGCCGGCCATATCAATCACATAGGCCAGAGCGGCGGCCCGCTCAACGTGCTTGAGAAAAGCATGCCCCAGACCGACACCTTCATGGGCTCCGGTGATTAATCCGGGAATATCCGCCAGCAGCAAACGGTTATAATCTTCAAAAACAACGGTGCCCACGACGGGATTCAGTGTAGTAAAGGGATATGCGGCAATTCGCGGGTGGGCGTGACTCAGGCAGGTTAGCAGCGATGATTTGCCGGCGTTAGGAAAGCCGACCATGCCGACATCCGCCATGATTTTCAAGTTGCAGCGCAGGGTGACGGTATCGCCGGGCTCGCCGTCGGTGTGTTCACGCGGGGCCTGATGGGAGGGGCTTTTCCAATGCACATTACCGCGTCCGCCGTGTCCGCCTTTTGCCACAATCAGTTCCTGACCGTGGAAGGTAATATCTCCGATCAACAGATTAGTGGCGGCATTGTGCACTTCGGTGCCGATGGGAACCGGAACAATGCAATCGGCACCGTTGGCGCCATGGCGCTGCTGGCGTCCGCCGCGTTCGCCGGGCTTGGCCGCCTGGCGGGGATTAAAGAAAAGTCCTAGAAGGGAATTTTCGTCGTTGGATCCGCGCAGGATAACACTGCCGCCGTTTCCGCCGTCCCCGCCATCAGGGCCGCCTTTGGGCACGTATTTTTCGCGTCTGAAGTTGACAGCACCGTTACCGCCGTCACCCGCGATGGCATGCACTGTAACTTCGTCGATGAATCGCGGCGTTTTCATGATAAGAAACCGGCAGTCCGGCCGGTTTTATGCGGAAGCGGCTTCCAACACCGTGACGACGCGCCCGTCTTTTTCAAAGGCGACTGTGCCGTCCACCAGTGCAAACAGCGAATCATCGGTCGCACGCTTGACATTTTTGCCGGGATGAAACTTGGTTCCGCGCTGACGGACCAGAATTGATCCGGCGGTCACCGTCTGTCCACCGAAACGTTTTACACCCAGCCGCTTGGATTGACTGTCGCGCCCGTTCTTTGCTGAACCGCCACTTTTCTTATGTGCCATGAGTCGGCTCCTTCCGGAAAATTATGAAATACTTTCGATTTTCAGTACCGTCAGATTCTGACGATGTCCGACTTTACGTCGGTAACCCTTGCGGCGCTTCTTTTTAAACGCCACCAGCTTATCACCGCGGGTGTGTTCAATTACAGATGAAACCACCTTGGCGCCATCCACTGCCGGCTTACCGATTTTCAGCTCTTTCCCGTTGGAAACCGCCAAAACCGGAGTCAATTCAACTTTAGCACCGACTTCCGCTTCAAGTTTTTCGACCTCGAGTGTATCGTTGGCCTTTACCCGGTATTGTTTACCACCGGTCTCAATAACCGCGTATGCATCTATCATAACATAATCCTGTTCGGCTAACTGTCCTTACCTCGGCGGTTTTTCCGCCTATTCCGCCAGAAACCCGATAAAACTACAGAAACGGCGTGCGCTTGTCAAGCGTTGCAAACAAAAAAGTTTCACTCCAGCGACTGTTCACGACACAGGTTGGCATATAGTTCAGATTTCTCAAGCAAAAGTTCATGTTTACCCAGTGCAACCAGATTACCGGAATCAAGCACGGCAATCTGGTCGGCCTTGCGGATGGTCGACAAGCGGTGTGCCACAATAATGGTTGTCCGGTTTTGCATCAGATTCTCAAGTGCGCGCTGAATGATGCGCTCGCTGGTGGAATCCAGTGCACTGGTGGCTTCATCAAGAATCAGGATTGGCGGATCTTTCAGAAACGCGCGGGCAATCGCAATCCGCTGGCGCTGGCCGCCGGAAAGCACGGTGCCGCGTTCTCCGACAAGCGACTCAAAGCCGTCGGGCAGCTTATCAATAAATTCGGCGGCATAGGCATTTTCAGCGGCGACACGCACTTCCTCAAAGGTTGCGCGCGGGCGACCGTAAAGAATATTTTCCAGAATTGATCCGGAGAACAAGATTGGATCCTGCGGAACCAGGCCGATGCGGCGGCGTAATGAAAGCACCCGGTAGTCACGGATATCGCGTCCGTCGATCAGAAGGTGTCCGCCGGTCACATCATAAAACCGGCTTAACAAATGAGTTACGGTGCTTTTGCCGCTGCCGGAGGGGCCGACCAGTGCTAATGACGTTCCAGCGGGAACGGTGACACTGAAGTCATGCAGAATCCGCTGCCAATGGTAATTGGGATATGCAAAGCTGACATTATCGAACTCGATATCGCCCTTGATGCCTTTAGCCCGGACGGCTCCGGGGCGATTGGCCACTTCCGGCTCGGTCTGGAAGATATCCTCTATTCGCTCCAGGGAGCCAAGAGCATTGGCGGTGACAATAAAACTTTCGCTGATCCGTTCAAACGGCCCGTAGATGTGTCCTTGCATCATCACAAACTGCACCAGCAGACCGATGGAAACGGTTTCAGGGCGGAAAAGCCCCAGCCAGCCGCCCAGCAGAATCACCAGCAGCGGCGCCATGGTATTTAATGCCGCCGTGCCGGCCTGATTCAGTCCCGCCAAAGTTGAAGCGCGGATGCCCATGGAAACAAGACTCTCGGAATCATCCGTGAAACGGGCGATTTCATTGTTTTCGCTGGTGAAGGCTTTGACAATTGTCAGAGCTGCCAGTCGTTCCTGGGTATTGCCCGACAGCCATGACAACCTGCGCCGGGTTTCCTTCGCAACAATTTTAGAGCGGCGTCCCACAATTCTGACCAGAATGACATTAATCGGGATCAGGGCCACTGAAAGGCTCCCGAGGATTAAACTGCGCGAAAACAGATAGAACATCACCGTCAGCAGCGCAGCAAGGTTCATCCATGTTTGCACCAGGGTCTGATTCAGAAACGGCAGAATTGTTTCCACGTCGGTAATAATGCGGCTGGTGA
The DNA here is from genome assembly GCA_003565095.1 of PVC group bacterium. GTDB lineage: Bacteria > Verrucomicrobiota > Kiritimatiellia > UBA8416 > PXDI01 > PXDI01. The sequence continues at coordinate 9,730 of PXDI01000004.1, forward strand.
GCGAGCCGGAGCGGTTACGGTCATAGAATGAATGTGAGAGTTTCTGAACATGTGCGTATAGATCGCAGCGCATATCGTGGATGACCCGCCGGTTGGCATGTGCGCCGATATATGAGCGCAGAAAAACCGGCACGGGATTTATCACGGCGATCGCCGCACCGATGCCAAACAGTTTCAGAATTTCCTTCCAGGCGGTTTCCGGGGCCATCTCTCCGGTTCCGGCGGCACTCAATACATCGATCGCATTACCGAAAAGCCAGATAATGGCGATCGGGGAAATAAATTTCCACATACCGAAGAGAATGGTGACCAGGAACAGGTGCCAGTAGGGCCGGATGTAGCTGAACAGCCGTTTCAGGCTTGCGCGGCTGTAATTTATGTCAGCAGACGTTTCTTCATTATTCATATGCCCAAGAACATACGAATGAAAAGAAAAGGATGCAAGCCCGGTATATATCAATACCATGGCGGACCACAATCCTTCCTGAGTTCTGCGTTGGGACACCCTTTATTCGCAACAAATGCATGTTGTGCTATTAGTGAAGTATGCCAAAAGCATGATTTAACCTGGCAGGGGTTGGAGGGCTTGACAATCGCCATGAGTTGTGTAATATGTAATTCAGAATAACAAAATACACAGACAGCGGGGGGGGGGTGTTATATGATTGAACGTTTGTTGGCATCTAAACTACTGCAGTGGGCTGGGCAGTATCCGGTTGTCACAGTTACCGGTCCGAGGCAGTCCGGCAAAACAACCTTGTGCCGTGCACTTTTCAAGGACAAACCATATTTTTCACTAGAAGATCTGGATCACAGGGAGTTTGCCCGGACCGATCCGCGTGGATTTCTCGAAAACATTCCGGATGGCGCCGTGCTGGACGAGATCCAGTATGCGCCCAATCTTGTTTCATACATTCAGACCCGTGTCGATGAAAAACAGCAGCCAGGTATGTTTATCCTTACGGGCTCGAGACAATTCGAAATGATGGAATCGGTTTCTCAATCACTGGCGGGTCGCACCGCCGTGGCGCGCCTTTTACCCTTTTCATTTGGCGAACTTTACGCCAATACGCCGCCGCCATCCATTGATGCAATGCTCTATGCCGGTTTTTATCCGCGCATCCATGATCGGAAGCTGAATCCAACGGAAGCGTTGTCTTTCTATCTGGCAACCTACATTGAGCGAGATGTGCGCCAGATTCTGGCGGTGAGCGATCTGGACCGGTTTTCCTCTTTTATTCGTTTGTGTGCCGGACGTACCGGGCAATTACTGAATATGCAGTCAATTGGCAGCGAGTGCGGTGTTACACACAACACCATAAAAAGCTGGTTGTCCGTCTTGCAGGCCAGCGGCATTATCAAGCTCCTGCAGCCTTGGCATACCAATCTCGGAAAAAGGCTGGTAAAAAGCCCGAAATTATATTTTATGGATAGTGGTCTGGCCTGTTTCCTCTTGGGAATTCATAAGCCGGAGCATTTAACCGGGCATCCCCTGCGAGGCGCTTTGTTCGAAACGTTCGCAGTCAGCGAGGCGTATAAACAGCACGATCACGCTGGACTCCAGGAGCGACTCTGGTTCTATCGGGATAGTCATGGCAACGAGGTGGATTTGCTTGCCGGCAGCGATGCAGACTTGGCGGCGTGGGAGATCAAGTCATCGATGACGATCTCGACGGACTTTTTCAAGGGCATTGAAAGGCTTGCCAAAAGCACAGGTTCTGTGAAATACAAAGCCATCATATACGGTGGTGATATACGCCAGAAACGACAGGGCATGGACATTATCCCCTGGAGTCAGGTCGATCATGTATTCATCCCGCGCACATAGAGTGGTTCTCAAAAGCAGATTTCATTCGCAACACAAGAGATTCGTGTGTACGAGTATGGGTTCCGCATGCTCTCTTTCCTGTCCGGGTGTTGTTTCCCGGGAGCACCCTCACTCATCCCATTCGATTACCGCGGCGTGACGGCCGTGGTGGTGTGGGGCCGCAATCTTGGCATTCGAAATGCACGATTACTTCACTGCAAGATAAAGGCTTTGCACCTGGGCGGGGGTTAGTGCGCGGCTGAAAAGCATTATTTCGTCAATTGTACCGGCAAAATGGGTATCCGACCATGTGCGGCGTACCGCGCATTGGCCGATCAGCAGATCGAACCCGGGTTCATCGTGCAGTCCGGCATTGAGATGGGCGCGCGGAACGTTTTGTGAAGCATGCAATGCGCCGTTGACATAGTAGCGCAGGGTGTGTCCGTCATATACTCCGGCGATATGAGCCCATTGACCGATTTCGGAAAAACTTTCTCCTTCAACTTTCAGCGGTTGATCAAGACCTTGCAGCCGCACTTCAAAATAACAGTTTGCCGGGCGTCCGCGTGATATTCCGCCGATGGCAAAGTTAAAGGCGCCGTGTCTGCCGCTGCCGCCGCGGCTGGCCAGTATTCCGTGTGTATTATGGTGCTGCACTTTTATCCAGCCGGTTACGGTTAATTCGCGCCAGCCGTGCAGATTCAATGCTTTTGAATCGCAAAGAACAAACTGGTCGCGGGCGGCGGTGACAATTCCGCGTCCGCTGACTGCCGGTTCATAAGAAATCCGTCCGTAAAGTTCACCGTGATGCCGGTTGCCGCTCGAATCGAAGACGGTATCCGGCTCATCACCGTCAAAAGTATAGTGCAAGACCAGTCTGCCCGCCCCTTCCCCGTAAACGACGGTTATTCTTGAAACGCTGTTGATCGGGATTTGTATTCTGCCGAAAAGCGTTTCAATATCCAGTGGCGGAATTTCAGAGATGCCGGTCATGCTGTCGCCGTTTTCCAGCTCCACCAGCACGGTATCGCGTTCTGCGCTGAAAACAATGCGACGGATCTTGTTTAATGGGATGCGCATCTGCGCATAGCTGGTTGAAAGCGGGATGGATTCAATTGTCGGCACACCCAGCAGGTGAGAGCCGTCATCCAGGTCAAGCGCCATCCGGATGCTGTCCGCCGCGCTGCCGATCACCACCGTCAGGAATACCGCCGCGGCCGAAATTGCCAGCGCCTTCATCGTCACCGCCGAAAGCGCCTCCGGCCCCCGCCCGCCCGGCAGATGCGGAAGTTCGGCTGAGCCGTCGCTCATTCCCCGGGAGGGCGAAGCTTGCCCCGCCAAAGGCGAGGCTCCCGCCGAGCCGCCCCCGCCCCCCTGCACCATCGTCACACCCGCGTTATCTTCTTCCGTGTCTGTGGTCTGCGGTCTGCAGTCTGCAGTCTGTGTCTGTGGCACCACCAACGCCTGTTGACAATGCGTACAGTTCACTTGCGCGCCGGCATGCAATGTGCCGATCGCCAGACGCTGACCGCAATGTTGGCATTCAAATTTCATATTCAACTGCCGGTAATGGTGCTGTTCATGCGCTTAACTCTTTCAAGCACAAACGATGCAATTTTCTCAGTCACAGTCTTATCAAATGAATCTTCCATAAAACGGCCATTTGAAAGGCTTTCGTCAACTCGTTCAGATAAAGCAGCTATCCGCTCGCGAATCATCGGCCAGCCAAGTCCGGCATCTTCTGCAAATTTACGAAAATGGTCCGGCAGGACTTCACTAATCAGTTTGGCATTGCCGATATTCATCGCTAACCGTTTTGAAAGTTCCGGCCAAGAAGCTGTGCAAACAAGATCATACAACGGTGCCAGACCGCGCTGTGATACATGATACAGCATTGAGAAGTTTTTGCCATGAGCATCGGCGTTGCCAATCAGAACATTATAAATAAGCGCATCAACAAAATCACGAATGTCAACCACCGGCGTTGTGGACCACTCTCGCAAAAGTTTTATACAATCTTTGAGTAAAGGTCCGCCCTCCTGCTGGTATTTACGTTCCGGCGGAAAACCAAGCGCCTGACAAAAATCCTCCTGATGCAGCCTGTGTACACAGCCTTGGTCAGAAATCCGGTCATAGCGCTCAACAAGAATACACGCTTTGCCGCCGATGATACGCATGGAGGCATTGGCAACTTTCAGTCCGGCAGCCTTTGCCAACCGCATGCAAAACAGTTCATTTGCCGCCAGTCCCGGAAACCGGTCAGGTTCCGGCTTAATAATATGTGTGCTGGGAGTGTTACCTAACGGAAGCGCTACAGTCTGCCCCTTTATGACAACCGGCAGTTTATCCTGCGCGCCGGCCAGCGAAAGCCGTAATCCGTCCTCGCCGGCCATTAGCGGACGACGCGGCAGTCCGGCAATAATCTGCTCTAATTCGCTTTCCGTAAGTTGCTTTAACTGATTTCCTTCCGGTAATGGCGGCGCATCTTCCGGCAGCAGCCTTACGGCTCCGGCGCATTCTCCACCAAGAACTTCAAGCAGAGCAAAATCATTGCCTTCGCTGATACCCAGTCTGGAGGCAATCACCCGCCGCGGTTCGTCTTCGGGCAGCACACCGGCAAAAAAAGAACGCACCGGCGTTCCTTCAAATCTTTCCGACTGCAATGGCAGCATTCTGGAAAGCGGTATGGCTGAGCCCATTTCCAGCCATTCAGAAACATAGGTAAACAGCAACTGACCGCGATCATCCTGCTCAAGAGTGCCAACCAAGTCGTTATGCAGATAGACCTTTAACATTTTCTTTCCATACCTGTCGTTTCGGGGTGATCAGGCAGTTTGAGCATGAGTTGTATTCCCAGTGCCTGCATAACTTTTAGTACATGCCCCATGCGAATGGTTTCTTTTCCCTGTTCAAGCTCGATAATGAAGCGCAATCCCGTGCCGACAGCCATGGCAAGCTCCTTCTGGGTTACATGCAGCCGTTTCCGTTCTGAACGGATGACTGCTCCCAGATCGTGCACATTTTTAATAGAATTATTGTTCATGTTACTGATCGGTAATATTGAGCAAACCAAACCCCTCGTCAAGCCTAAATGTGCGCCAGAAGGAACATTTAAGTGCTTTTGCAGATTGATCGCTAGGAAAGATGAACCAGTATATGCAAATCGCCCTACTTTCCAATTTTTCAGGGGATAAATATGATTGTAATGATTTTTGGGTCTTCCGCAGAATCTGTGGGTGGATCTGACCTCTTGTGCACACCAGAACCGACCCACTTAGCCGATTTCTGCGGCTCAAACAATCCCGTTACCGAATTGCGTTGCCCGCATCTTGCGGGGGTACTAGCCTTTTTCTTGTCCCTTACAGCCATTTTCGCCGCAACCGATGCCATTCCGCACCCACAGATTCTGCGGAGGAGCCAAAGATAAAGGCTTTGCATCTGCGCGGGAATCAGTGCGCAGCGGTCAAGCACCCCATCATCCTTGCAGGCCGGATTTCTATGCGGGTTGCGGCGGTTGCTGATACTGAGCGTCACCAAACGCCAGCACCTGTTAGTAACCGAATTATAAGCTGTTGCTTGCCCCGCTGTTGACCACACAGCCAACATTCCCTCCAACTTGTTGTGTATACTGCCATAAGGTCACCAATCAGTCAAGTCCAGCTTAGCTCACAGCCGGGGTCTGAAGAACCTCCAATAAAACAATACCCTTACTTGACGCCTGCGTCTATTGCGAGTATTATAATTGCATGAAAAATAATAAAGGTTGTGCAGCCGTGGAGTTTTTTCATCTGCTTTTTCTGTCGTTTATCGGCAAAAAAGTGGATAAGCAGAGTTATGCCCTGAAGGGTGGCTGTA
>PXDI01000290.1 GCA_003565095.1 PVC group bacterium
ACCGGCAATTACCACCTCTAGCAAAGTATAGCCTCGTCTACGGCGACAGACACCACCCGCCGCATTCCCGTTATTTTTTTCTTCAAACGAGATAGACATTGATCGACCTTTCATTTATTAACCCAATCCTAACAGTTGCAACAAATATGCCAAGAACATAAATAGTTGCCGACAGAAGAGCTGCCACGGCAAAAGAACGCTTTAATGGCATTAATCGCTTCTTTTTATTGTATTTATGCGGCCTATAAACCTGATAACCAATACTCTTTTTGTCAGAATTGAGAACCCCGCCGAATCAAAAAGCGTGCCAAGACCGGCTAGCGGCCCGCCTGCCGCCGCACGGCATGGCGCAAAATCCTTTCAATCAAGCTATGATAACTTATGCTGGCGTGCTCCGCGGATTCCGCCACTTCCTCGCCATAAGCAAGGTCGGGGTTGGGATTGACCTCCAGCACCACGATCCGGCCGTCAGCGGTCAGCCGCAGATCAATCCGGCCGTAGTCGCGGATATGCAGCGCGTGCGCGGCGCGGCTGCATATCCGCCGGATACGCTCAATTTGCTGCTGCGCCAATTCCGCAAACCCGAAATGAATGTTCCATTTTTCCTGATAAGCCGGATTGAATTTTACATGATAGGTTGAAATTTCCGGTCCGTTGCCGGCGGCGCTGTCAAAGAATATTTCACGCGGCGGCAGCACATCCAGCCGGTTGTTACCCAGTGTGGCCACATACATCTCGCGACCGCTGATATATTCCTCAACAATCGCCGGCTGACGCCAGTTGCCGTGCACATATTCCACCCGTTCCAGCAAACGCGCCGCGGAATCGACCAGTGAGGCGTTGGCAATTCCGTCGGACCCATCACCATACAGCGGCTTGACTATTGCCGGCAAAGGGAAACGCGCGGGGATAACCGTCCGCCGGCCGGGACGCGATGTAAAAAACGCCGGAACCCGGATGCGATGTGCATTCAGAATTCTTTTGCACAGCCCCTTGTCGCGGCACAGCAGCAACCCGTCGGGTCCGGTGCCGGTATACGGCAGATTCATCAGCTCCAGTAATCCGGCAATATTGCGGTCCTGACTACGGTCACCGTGAAAAACCTCCACCAGATTAAACACCATTTGCGGCCGCTGTTCCGACAGCACCCCCACCAGCTCACTGACTGAATCCTTAACCCCGGCAACGGCCACTTTATGCCCCAGCTCCCGCAAGGCATTAATAACATGATATTCCGTCACCGGCGGCAAGGGATCGGCATGGAACTCCGGATCATCATCGGGGATTGTGTTCCAGTCAACCAGTACCGTTATTTTCAATTTACGCATATATTCCTAACGCAGATTTCATCCGCAACCCAAGAGATTTGCGTGTACGAGCAGGTGTACGAGTATGGGCTCCGCCTCTTCACTTACTCGTACACTTACTCTTACACCTATATCGACATACACACTTTTTTGTATCATCTTTCTTAAGAAGATTCTAACCCTGGACTGTGCCGACATCGCTCTTAAATGTACGCGAGCAGACCGCGGCCGCAATGCCGGTAAGCTGCGCCAACGCCACGGCCTCGGAATCCACACGATAAAGCCGCAGCGCCTCCGCGCGGCTGCCCAGTTTTTTTATCAACAAATATATATCATACTTGCGGTGACCTGTCCATTGCGCCACCGCGTCCATAATGATTTTACGGTGCCGCCGGATAAAACGCGCCGCGGACTCGTGGTCTGCTGCATCATTGCTGAAAATCGTCTGCAGCACACCATCATAATAACCGGGGAACCCGGTTCCCAGTTCGCGCCGTTTACGTTCATAGTAGGCCGCCAGTGTTGAGGTCATACGGTGCGCGGCCCAAGGTGTGATGCTTGAAGTATAGACCGGCTCAGTTCCGCGGATATGCTGCATGACATGCTCAACATAATGCAGCTTGGCCATTACCGGCCAGCCTTCATAACGGCTCCGCCAATCGCTGCCGGGGGTCAGCCAGACGGCAAATGTTTCCGCAAAATCTTCATCCGGATGGGATTGCGCATAGTTGTCGGGCAGATGCACTACATAACGTTTGGAATATGGCTGATATGAGTAAGTGCGGCGGTATGGTTCGTTGAAATGCCCGAATATTTCGCGCCAGCGGGTGCGTTTGAAAAGCCGGTAGGCATAGTTCATGGCATGCCCGCATTCATGCCGCAGAAGCTGCATGCATGTTTCCGGCGTTCCGCCTTCTGCCTCAAACATCATCTTCTGCTCAAGCTTGATCAAGCGGGGGTGTGCCAGATAAAACGGAATGCCCATGATCGGTTCGCGATCGGGACACAGCCACTCATCCGCCAGATAGCAGGGCGGATGAAAGGTGATGCCGCGGGCATCAAGCTCATCGTAAAGCTGCCCAATGTGCGGTTTCAATGCCGAATGTTCAATCCGCAGACGCAAATCCCTGATACGTTTCTGCAACAAGGCCTCATCCGGCAAATTAAACCAGTCTGACGCAACCGCTTCGCTCGGCTTGGATTTTGCCATAATGCGGTGGATCATATCAGCAAACGGCAGCATCTGGCAAGCGGACAGTTAGCTTCGCCGCCCCCGCCCCCCACTTACTCTTCCTGCGCCACCCGCAGCAGCTCTTTGGCGAGGCGGACATATTGGCTGCTGTCATCACCGGAGACGGCCGCCTCCTGCAAAGCCGGTATGCTTTGCCGCACAACCTGCCGCCAGCGCAGCGTTTCGCGGTCAGGATCAGTTGCCGGAATCAACCGCGGCAGCATTACCAGATTACGGAATGGCACCATGCGCTGCAACCGGACTTCAATTACCAGCGGATAAACCCCGGGATCAATCCGCAACAGCGCATCATTCTGAACGGGCTCTCCAGCCAGCCAGGCCCGGAACATGTTGCCGCCAGGCAGATCAAACCGGAAGACCCCGCGCCGGTCAACCCGACCCATGGTCATAAAGATTGCGCGCGCGCCGCGCAAATCCGGCACCTGCAGCAGATCGAGTGCCGTTTCGTCCCCGCGTTCAATCCAGGCCGCCTCCGGCGAATCAAGCCAGTCAGCACCCGGATCTTTCAGTACTTCAATCTCACCACCCAGACCCGGTATTACTTCGGCGGCGTCCGCATCCGTCAGCCGGTAGCGCCAGAATGCCGGGCCGCGCCGCGGCTGCCACGCCGGGGCATCCGGAAAATCACGAACAGTGAACCCCGCCACTTGTTGCGGACTGGTCACCACCGGGCGCGGCGGCAGGTCCTCAATAATGGTGCGTGCGACCGTCTCGCGCTCAAACGCGCGACCGGCTTCACCGGTGTAGCCGATGCACAGCATAGCGGTTCTTGTCCGGATATATAGCCGTTCACCATCCGCCACCGGATTTGAATAATAGGTCTCAACATAATTGCGCGCCAGCACATAGGGCGCATCCCCCAGCCGGATGGCGGTCAGTGTGCCTTTTCCGCCGGGGGGCGTTGTGCCTGGCGCCACCCCGGTGCTCCCGGCCCACAGCACATTATCATGGGTCAACAGCAATTGCGGAAAAGTGGTGGTCTCGGCAATTCCGCGATGCGCATGCTCCATCAAATGCACCATCCGTCCGTCGCGTTGATCCAGTCCCACCAGCTCCATAAACCCGATATGCCCGCGCCACGGGCGTGCACCGAACCACCAGGAATGCTGCCAGACAATCCCGTCATGCAACAGTGCGCCGTAATTGTTGTGGCGGCAGACCGCATGCCACAAGCGCCGCACACCAATTTCATCACCCAGCAGATGGAGTTCAACCATGGCGCTGTGCCGCGCCTGACCGGCATACACAATGCGGTTGCCTTCCGCCACCGGATATCCCTGATTCTGACGGGTTCCGCCGGTACCGAGATTCAGTTGCGCCAGCACAGTTCCATCACGCGGATCAACCACCGTGCCGGTAACTGTGGCAAGCACCGTGCGCGTATTTTTTCCATCACTGACCGCGACCGGTGTCGGCGGAGTCAGCGAGGTGACGCCGACACTCTGCTGATTGCGCGGATTGGCCAGCGGTGCCTGCCAAAGAATCTCACCGGTGGCGGCATTCAGCCCGACCAGCAGCCGGTCGCGGGCAAATCTGTTGCGCGGCAGCAGCGGCTGGTGATATCCTTCTATAATGAGCACACCGTCAATCAGCAGTGGACTGGGAATCCCGTCATGACCCATCACGGGCATATGAATCATCCAGCGCCGTTCACCGGCGTGCGTAAAACATGCCACCGCACCCTCGACGTTGCGAACCCAGACATGCTCACCGTCGCTGACCGGCGCACTCGAAGCCGCCCCGTAGGTCTGCCAATGGCCACGCGTAAAACTGCGCCATGAGTCATCAGTAAATTTGAGACAATCGATGTTCAGACGGTTGGCCAGTTCGTGATAAGCATCTACCACCCGCTGATGGGGCAGCAAATCAACACCATCCGGTTTGGCTTCAATAATTTTCCATGCCGCGGCGGCTTTTTCTTCGGCTTCCGCCAGTTGCCCGCGCTGTTCATCGCTAAGCAGTTCGCGCACGTCAAATTTTGCCGACCAGAGCATTTTGCCGGTTTCAGCATCAAGACAATAAAGATTATGCGGGTTGCCGACGGTGAAGACGCGGCCGTTATGCACAACCGGTGCGGCGACGGTCCAGTCAGGCAGCGGAGTGCGCCACGCAACATTGATGCCGCGCGCCTCGTCCCATGCCAGCGGCGGGCGGGCCTCCGGCACTTTGCCGCGCCAGTTGACCCGGTCGCTGCGCACATTTTCGGCTATCCGCGCCTGTTCGCGCTGCACATTTTCTTGAATTGCCGCATCCCGCGCCGCCAATGCCGCGCCCGCCAGCGGCGCTCCGCCCAGCCGCAGCGCCAGTCTGAAATCAGCCGGCCGCCCGCCACGCCGCCAGGCCTGTACGGCTAAGCGGTGTTCACCGGCGTCAAGCTTAAGCGGCAGGATCACCTGCGCCTCAAACTGCTGACGGTCATGGTCGTCGGCCGTCCATACCAGCTCATCATTCAGCCACAGCCGCGCACGGGCGGTATAGGTGTCGCGCCCCAGCTCGTGCAGCCAGGGAGTCAATGCCACCCAGACCCGCCCCGGTTTTTCCAAACGCACCGTCGTATACGCCAGATGACTGACAGAACCGCTCGGCGCACTCACCAAACCAAAATCACCACTGACGGTTGCCTGCCATGCCAGCGGAGCTCCCGCCATCTGAAGTAAATCTCTACCAATAAAAACAGAACTTTGCGCCCGGACTTCCTCGACCGCGCTGACAGGCACAGGTGCTCCCGTAAGCTGCTGCCATTCCAGTGGACGCAGCCACGCATCTTCACTCAAAGCAGTTCCGTCTGCCAGCGGTTGCGCACCCGTCAAGGGAGCGAAGACGGTATCTTCCGGTGAATGCGGACCGGCCGGCACTGCCACCGGCTCGGCGAGTGCGGCTTTCAAAAGACGCGCCGGCAGAGTCGGATCGGCAGGATCAAACATAACGTTGATCTCCTGCAAGCGGTTTTCCAGCGGCAGATTATGCACCAGCGCCAGTGCCAGCGCGCGGCAGTGGCGGTAGGCTTCGATGCGCGCTTCAGCAATCTCGTCCGGCAGTTGCGGTAAATCCACCGCCTGCGGGGTGCGGTCAATAACATCCATTCCGCCGGCAAGTTCGATCAACGGAGTCTCCCCCGGCCCTTCCGGCAGATCCAGCTCATAAAACGGCAGGCCGTCTTCATCTGAAAAAGGCAGGTGCAGGTTGATCGCCAGCTTAACACTTTCGTCATTGGCCGGGACATAGCCGTCGGAATGTATCATGATAATCAGGCTGCCGTTGAGCAGTCCGTCGGCAACTGCCAGATCAACGGCCATTATCTCTTGTTCTAGGCGGTTATACTGCGGCGCCCAGGCCCGCCGCACATTGATTTCTCCGTCAATCACACTGACCGCCAGATGCAGAGTTTTTTCGTCTGTGGCACTGTGCCGCAGCGCTCCGCGTAAATGCAGCTCCAGTTCGCGGTTCCCCGCAGAACGGTTAGCTGCAATGCGCTGCAAATATTGCGCATGCAGCTCCTGACGCCGCGCATCTAAAGCCGATAACGTCTCGTCAGCACGCAAACTCCCCGCGAATAACAAAAACAATATCACCGGACAAAATACCCGCAACCTGTTCAACATCATTATTCTCCCTTTTTGCAATTTGCCTATTGCGCAATAAGCAATTAATGTACCATTTTATTGTAAACCAACTCAAGGTTTGGTTGCATTGCGCAAAAGGAGCTGAGAAATCCTTTACCCAATCTTGTCTTTGTGCTGTGTGATGATCTCGGAGTAAATAATCTGCATTGCTACTGTCCGGCGCGCAGATCATAGCAATGCAGCGCGTTTCCGGTTCTGACCAGCAGCCGGCCTTGCGCCAGCGCCGGCGTTGTGCAGCGTAATGCACCAACGCCCGACACGGTGTACAGGGTTTCTCCGCTGGCGGCATCCAGTACAGTCAATCCGCCGCGCCGCGCCGGGCTGATCAGTTTTCCATCGGCAATCACCGCGCACGAAAACTCCTCCTCCGAACCCTTGACGTTCCAAAGAACCGTCCCGTCGGCGCCATTGATACCCAGCGCCGCAGCCGCGCCGGAAACATAGAAACGGCCGTCATGCGCTGTCATGCTTCCGCCGCGGGTTTTTCCCTCTGCACTGTCACCAACTTCAATTGCTTCATCAGGGCTGATCCGGTATATTTGGAAGCCGCTACCCTTTTGCACCGCCACCAGATCACCGGTTACGGTCGGGGTAACATCATTATGTCCGCCTGAAACCTTCCAGCGTGTTTCGCCGCTGACCGGCTCAATGCATGCCAGATTTGCGCCGCCGGTCAAGATATAGACATCGTCACCTCTGCGCCAGAGCACGGGCGATGCATTGTTTCCCCGCCCATCCCGGTTGCGCCAGAGTACTTCGCCGGTGACGGCATCCAAAGCGGTTAATTCCCCGGCTTGAATAAAAACGCGGCCATCATAATAAACCGGGGAGCTGTTGATCTCACGGTTACCGACAGATGTCTGCCAGAGCAGTTTGCCGTCCTCTGCGTTCAGGCAGTACACTGCCCCGGCGGCCCCCGCAGCAAAGATTCTGCCATCCGCCACAAACGGAGTGGTCGAGGCACCCCAGCCGGTTGCCTGGTTTTCAAAACTGCTGCTCCAGATCGTTTTACCGGATTCAAGTTCAATGCTCACAACCGTGTCATCGGCATACTCTTCACTGGTCGGCACAATTCCACGCACCGCGGCAGCGGATGCTTCATCCAGTTCCGCCTCCATAATCCAGGCGGAAAATGCCGCTTCATCAGAAAAACGGGTATCGGCGACGGCGTGAATTTTTTCCAATACCGGCAGCTCCAGCGCATCGGCTCCGCGACGCAAACGGTCTTCTATAAAGCGCCGGTGATTACCATCTATGCCCTCTTCAAGATTCTCCTTCATCCATGCACTGACCCAATCATTGCGCTGCCGGCCACGCAACTCATTTAATTCCCCGGAACAGCGGATCAGCTCAACGGTTGCCAGCAATTCCGCGGGCAAGTCAGTTGCCGCGCGTCCCAGACGGCGCTCAATCTCGCGCCGGGCCAGCCGGCGTTCAGCAATAGCGCGGTTTTTGCGCCAGGCAATAAACTGATAAACCCGGCCGTCTTTTATAACCGGACTGCCGAAACCTCCCGCCTTGTCTCCAGGTAGCGGCGCATGTTTCCACAGCAGCGGCAGACCGTCTTCCGGCAAAACGGACAGCAACGGCACGGCTTCGGGCTGTGAACCGTTTCCATGCGGACCGCGCCACCCCGGCCAACCGCCCCACGCCACTGTATTGAACGCCAAAAACAATCCCGCCACCGCCATTATTGGCTGACTCATATGTGTTCCTTTTTATAACCGCTTTTTCACAATCCCGCACCCGATCGTCGACACTAATGCAGAAAATATGCCAATCCCGCCGAGCATGTGTGTTCTGTTGCACACATATTTTTCGCTGTCGCAGACAATTTGGCAGAAAACCGCCTTTTCAGGCCGAAAAAAGCAAGTCTGGCACACTAACTGCATGGTTTTTTTTAGATCGGACGGTTGTCATCCGGTCGGTTTCAGTGTGTTATTAAATGCGCGCCGGCGGGAAACGTTGCGATCGGTCGGAAGAGTAGCTGACAATGTTCACAACAAAGTCGATCCTGGCCGGCGTGTTCGGTGTGCTGCTGTGCGTCGTTCCCGTTTATGCCCAGGAACAGGAAACCGCGGAAATATCTCTCGAAGAGGCTGTTGAGCTGATTCAGGCGCGCTATCTTGATGAACGCCGGGAAGGAGTGGCGGCAATCGGGCAACTGGATGAAGCCGGCAAAAGAAAAGCCGCACCGCTGCTCGAAGCATTGCTGGATGACAGTAACTGGCAGACACAGATGCACGCAGCAATGGCACTACGCGGCATTGGCGATACGGCCGCAGGGGTTGTGCCAAGTCTACTTAAACGCATGAAAACCGCCGCCGAACGCAATGACGCCAGCCTTTACCGGCTGCTGGGCGATACTGTGATAACGCTGCGCGGATTTGAACCGCGCAACGGTCGCGACGACGGCATGAACAATCTGTTTGCCATGATGCGTACCGCCATCGCTGAAGGCAATCCGGCGCTGTTCGATACATTAAGCGGCACCATAACCGGTGAAGGCGGTGCGGACGCAGTCCCGACACTGATCAACCTGCTTGAGGGCGACGACGCAACATTACAGACCCAGGCGCTGAAGACGCTGGAGGGTATTGGCGAAGACGCCGCGGCAGCCGTACCAGCGCTGACCGATATTGTTCGCGAAGCCGACAATGATGACCGGCTCAGAATAACCGTCAACGCGCTGGCGAATATCGGCAGCGACGCCGGCGACGCGCTCGAGGCACTACTCGAACGCGGACACGCTGCCGACCGGCGTATGCAGAACACCATCCAGCAGGCGATCAGCCGTATCAAAACCGAAAACAAACCGCCGCAAGTCAGCGATGTGAGCGCATCGGTGCGCGAAGGTGAATCCATCGAAATATCCCTGGAAGTCACCGACGAGGACGACCTGCCTGTGGCGCTTAAAGCCGAAATTGCCGAACAACCGGAACACGGCAGCCTCGAACGCGTTTCCGATTTTGTGTTCCGCTATAATACGGAACTCGGCTTTTCCGGCAATGATGTCTTTGCCTGGGTCGGTAATGACGGGCAGGACAAAAGCGAACTTGCCCGCGTACAGATTGAAATAATTGCCGATGACGCGCCGCCGCGTATCGCGGCCGCCCATGGCGCGGGCGAGAACAAACTGCGCGTGGTTTTCGACAAGCCGGTCAGCGAAGAGTCCGCCGCACGCGCCGCCGCCTACAGTCTGTCGCCGGCCGTTGCGGTTTCCTCCGCCACGCTCAACGAGGACGGACAAAGTGTGACGCTTGAAACCGCCGCATTGACCGACGGTGGCGAATATACTCTCACCGCGCAACGCATCAGCGATACAGCCGCCGCCGCGAATACCGCCGACGAGCTGACGGCGCAATTCACCTACCACTCGGCAGCGCCCGGTCTGGCATATCAGTATTATGAAGCTGAACGCCGTGAGTTGACTGCCGCCCACGCGGACGATACCTTCGCGCAAATGACCCCGCAAAAAAGCGGATCAACCGAAGCCATAACGATTGATTTGCGCGAACGTCAGAATGATATCGGCATTGTTTTTTCCGGCTGGATTAATATCAGTGAAGCCGGCGAATATACCTTTTACGCGACTTCCGACGACGGCAGCTTCCTGTTCATCGGCGATGAGCTGATTGTCGACAATGGCGGACTGCACGGCATGCAGGAACGCTCCGGCACCATCGAGCTGGAACCCGGCATGCATCCGTTCAGAGTGACATGGTTCCAGGCCGGCGGCGGTCTCGGACTAATAACCCATTGGCAGGGACCCGGCTTTGACAAACAGGAGTTCCCCCCAGACGTGTTCAGCCACATTCCGATAGCCGAGTGATCATACCATAGAGCGGTTAGGGCAGTCCTGGCATAGGGCATGCGCTTGCCTGCTCGCGTCATAGGCATGCGCAACTGGCATCTTGACCATGTTGACATTATTGACCGGATTGCGCGCGTTGGCGGACCTGTATTACACCGGTCTTGTGCCTTTACAATCAGGAAAGGTGGAGCAGCCCCAGAATTCGCCTTTTGCGGATGTCCGCCGGCGCATGGCTTTGCCGCACTGCGGGCAGTCCGGGGAGTCCGCGTTGCGCTGCTGTTCGCGTGCCTCGATGCGGCGGGTCATCAACCGCTCGCTGAAGCCACCCGTTTCTTCGAAAGCCTGGCCCTGCGCTTCTTTTTGACGCTTAAGCATTTTAAGCACGCGTCCCAGTATAATCAGCATGACATTGGCAACCACTACCGCGTCATCGGAATCAAGCCAGCGGGCGTATTTTTTGCGCTGTTCCAGTGCGTGTTTGGCCGACTCATGGACCATGTCGTCGGTAAAAGGCGCCTCGTCGAGCGAAATCGCATTGACAGCCTTCGCTTCGGGGTCATGCACAGACCACGGAAGCTGCCCGCGATCAAGGATGAAAACCTCATAATCACCTCGCAGTTCACTAAGGCTCGCGCGGGCCACATCGGTAAGCTTCATCTCGGTGTCTTTCGAAGTGGCGGAACGCTCTGAACCTTCAATAATGTTCTGGCGGCCGCTGCGCGCGGCCTGGGTCATCTGGTCGTACTGCCGTCCCTTGGGGTCGTAGAACTTTGTGGCCAATTCGCGGTGGTCAAACGTCAGAAACTTCCGGCAGAAGCGCAGGGTGTCGAGCTGGACAATCGTGGCCAAAGTGAAAGAATGCAGTCGCCGGAAGCCGCCGTGCTTGTCAAAAAGTTCAGACATGGATTACCTCCCTGGTTGCTGTTTTTGACTTTGTTGACCAGATTGACCGGATTGAATCCGCAGTCGTTTGAACATAATGGTCAATCTGGTCAAACTTGTCAATTGGGTCAGCAGGCATGCTTTGAATGCTGTATCCCGCAACAATATCACAGAAACGGGCCGCCGATGGTCAGGCTGACAAAGAAGGCGTCGTCGATCTCACTTTTACGGGGAAGATCAAAGACTGTGTCCTGCTTTTTAAATTCCATCGTACGATCAAAGACAAGTCCGGCCTGCAGCGATAGACTCAAGAAATCGCTCATCCAGTGGGTCAGTCCCAAATAGGCCCGCTGTTCCTCCATGGTGAACATTTCTCGATCGAGCTGATTGCTTTCACGGATTTGATAGCTGTCGCTGCGCCACAGCCAGCCTGCCTCGAAAATCCAGTCGGCATCAAAATACCAGCCCAGCCGGGCCTCCGGCACCCGCGCATCAATCCGGACGGTATCCGATGGCGCCCAGGTCAGACCCGCCACCGGCATCACAACCCGCTCAAAACCAAACCGCACATCCGCACCCAGCACTACCGACATGTCCGGCGAGATGGTATAGACCCCCATCAAGCGCGCCGGCACCGCCAGCGCCTTGCCGGTAAATTGCTCAAAATCTGAATAAAGGCCGGGCCGCAGACGGATCTGGCAGCCAAGATTATTCTCATAACGGCGCGCCCAGCCGGCGTCCAGATATATGTTGATAAGCTGATCCGGCATCCGCAGAAAAGAGCGGTCGGAAAATACCCTGGCGTTTATCACCGCATCCAGATCTACATCCCCCCCCCAGATATCGCGAAAGTACGCAAACTCCCATTGGGCGTCAAATTCCGTCATTCCCGGCTTGGGCAGATCTGGATAATCGGCAGTAACATCAGCTTCACCAACATATGAAACCGCTGCCGATATAATCGGTTTTTCAGGAACATCCAGCACCAGACAGGGATCCTGCGCCAGCGCGTGAAAGGATACCGTCATCAATACAACAATCGCTAATATCCGGATACTCATATGCGCCTCCATTAATCCATTACATGGCTCTATAAAATAATTTTTAGCAGCTTATAGCAGAATAAGCGCCTATGTAAAGCAGGCAATTTCAGAACATTTTTGCGCCGCTGTGGAAATCGCTGCTTTTGAGTTTGCGGCGGCGGGCGATTGAGCGGCCTTCGGCGGCCCAAAGCAGTCCACGGCGCATAATTTCGTGTGCGGCGGGAATATCAAAAACGTCGGCATGATGGCCCAACGCAGTGTAAAACACCCGCCCGTGTCCCCAACGCTTGGTCCAAACCTGCGGCATATCCACCGGCTTGTTGGAAGAATGGTACCATTTTACGGTCGGGAAACGCGTCGTTGCCAGCACCTCAACGCACGGATCAACATGCAGATAATACTGCTCGCTGGTCAACTCAAAGTCTTGAATGCCTTCAACAATCGAACTTGAACCGCGGCAGATTTCCACCCGGTATTTGACCCCGTCGCCGCCCGGATGTGATATCCAGTTGCCGCCGGTGACAAACTGCCACAGTACGCTTTCCCGGAAAGCATCACACATTCCTCCGTGACATCCGGCAATCCCGGTCCCTCCGGCAACCGCTTCCGCAACCGCTTCACACTGCTCTTTGGTTATCTTGGCCATCGTCCAGACCGGCACAATCAAATCCAGCGCTTTCAGTTTGCGCAAGCTGTTAAAACAATTCAGATCCGTGGCAACTTCAACAGTAAAACCGGCCTTTTTCAACATCCCCGCAAATACCTGCGTCACCTTTTCCGGTTCATGCCCGTCCCAGCCGCCCCAGGTTATCAACGCCTTGCCACTCTTCTTCATATCCGCCACCTTTCTTTATGTCAAATAACCGGGATGTTGCGCTAAGTGACCGTAAGACGCAAGCATGTTATCAACAAAACCGCGCTTTCATCTTGCATCATGATGGCGCTGTAGCCACAATTGGCTTTTTCTAAATTTGTTGAGGATCTTGCATGAAAGTACTTATGGATATTCAGTCAGCGGTTACACAGCGTGCCGGAGTGGGACGCTATACCCGCGAGCTGCTGGAGCACCTGCCCGTGGCCATGCACCCCGGAAACAGCCTGGCCGGGTTTTATTTCGATTTTAAGGGAAATGCGCAGGCCGCAGCTCCCGCTGATGTTGAACTGAAACGCTGCGGATGGTGCCCGGGCAGAATTGCCGAACAGGTTTGGAAACGCGTCAACTGGCCGCCTTATGACTGGCTTTCCGGTAAAGCCGATATTTTTCATTTTCCAAATTTCACCGCACGGCCGGTCACGGCCGGTCATACCGTGATTACCGTTCACGATATAAGTTTTGTACGCTTTCCGCAATTCACCGAAGCTCGCAATCTGTCTTATCTCGCGGCACGCCTGCCCGACTCGCTGAAACGCGCCGAAGCAGTCATTACCGACTCGCAATTCAGTGCGGATGAAATTGTTGATGCGATGGGTGTTGCCGAAGAAAAGGTCTTTCCGATTCATCTTGGCATCTCCAGCCGGTTTGCCGCGCCCCCGGAAGATGCGCTGGCGGACTTCCGGAAAAGACACGGTCTTCAGCACCCCTACCTGCTAAGCGTCGGCACGCTGGAACCGCGTAAAAATATTCCGTTTCTGGTAAACTGCTTTGAGCAACTGCATGATTTTGACGGCGAGCTGGTGCTGGCCGGAACCCGCGGCTGGCTGTATGACCCGATTCTCGACCGGATCAAACACTCCCCCTGCCATAACCGCATCCGCCTGCTGGAGGGTCTGCCGGATACGGATATGCCGGCATTGTATGCGGCCGCGGAACTGTTTGTGTGCGCCTCGTTCTATGAAGGTTTCGGATTCCCGCCGCTGGAAGCCATGGCGTGCGGCACCCCGGTGGTTTCATCATGCGGCGGGTCACTGAAAGAAACGGCCGGCAATGCCGCCTTATTACTGGATAACTTTGAAGTCGAAGCGTGGGTTGCAGAAATAAGCCGCCTGCTGCATGACAGTACGCGCCGGGCGGAACTTTCCACCCGCGGCATTGAGCATGCCGCCGGCTACCGCTGGGAAAAAACCGCGCAGCAGACATGGCAGGTTTATCAACGGCTGACAGGAGATGCCTGATTATGCATATTGTTCTGGATGCGCGCTGGATTTTTGAAGAGATTTCCGGCATCGGCGAATATACCCGCCAGTTGCTGCGGCAGCTCCCGGCACTGGCCCCCGAAGACCGTTTCTCTGTCATCTTTGCCGAAGAACACCTGCGTGAGCGGACCGTACAGGAAACCGGGCTGGAGCGTTTTCCAAATGTCACAACCGTAATGCTGCCGGCCGGACTGTTTTCGCCAAAAAGCCAGTTGCTGCTGCCGCAGATGCTGCGCCGACTGCATGCAGATGTTTTCCACAGCCCCAATTATATGATTCCGCTGGCCGCCTTTCCGGCGCATAAGCGCGGCAGAACCGCCTGCGTCGCCACCATCCACGATATGATCCCGTTCCTGTTTCCCGACCATGCGCCAAAATCACGCAAGACCCGCATGTTTCCGCTCTATAAAAAACTCATGCGCATGATCGCCGCCCGTACGGATGCCATCATTACCGTCAGTGATGCTTCGCGCCGTGACATAATTGAGTGCCTGAACATTGCTGAAAACGAACAGGATAAGGTGGTCAGAATCTATAATGGGGTTTCCGCCCGCGACACCGGCAGCCGCCCGGCAGCACCGACGGCACCGATTGCAAAACAGAAAAGCCGCCACTTCACCGCCCTGTATGTCGGACGCTGTGATCCGTATAAGAATCTCGACACCCTGATCCGCGCAATCGGACTGGTGGAAACAGAGCCGGAATGGAAAGGTTTGCTCGAACTGAAAATTGCCGGAACGCCTGATCCGCGTTATCCCGAAGCGGTCGAACTGGTCCGGCAGTGCGGCTTTGAATATTGTATAAAATGGACCGGCTATCTACACGACGCTGAATTGGCGCAGCTTTATACCGCCGCCGATTTTCTGGTGCAGCCGTCACGTTATGAAGGGTTCGGTCTGCAAGTGCTCGAAGCCATGCAGGCCGGATTGCCGGTGATTGCCGCACGCGGCGGCGCTCTGCCGGAAGTTTGCGGCAGTGCCGCATTAATGGTGGAAGCGGGTCATGCCGAAGAACTGCGGGATGCCATAATAACCCTGATGTGCGATCCGGCAAAAGCCGACCGGCTGCGCAAGGCCGGCTACGAAAATGTCAAACGCTTTAACTGGCGCAAATCTGCTGAAGAAACACTGGCGGTCTACCGTCAAATGATGTAATGATATGCTGTTACTGACTAAGGAGATCCGGTTTGAGCGCTGCTGAAGAAACACTGCAATATCCTGCAAACTGGCAGTCAATGCGCACATTGCTTTGCCATGACTGGCTGACCGGCATGCGCGGCGGGGAACGTGTGCTGGAG
>PXDI01000221.1 GCA_003565095.1 PVC group bacterium
CGCCAATCACCTGCGCCTGCCGCGCCGACATACGCGGACTCGCAAAAAAATGCGGATTGATCCGGCGATCGTCATGCTTGCGGTCATGCCGGTGTTTTTTGGCGGGATACTCTATCAGGTCAGGTAACCCCTGCGAACTGTCGATTAACACCAACTCCGGATTGGCCCGCTGAATTGGCGCACCGATAAACTCCTCCAGCCCGCACCCGTTTATTACCAGATACTCCGCAGATGCAAGCCGCCGCATATCATCCGGTGTCAAAACGTAATCATGCGGACACCCCATCGCGGAAGACAGCATCAGCTCCACCTGCACCCCGCCGTGGCCGACCGCCACATTGCGCGTAACCTGATATACCGGAAAAGTTGAGCATAACCCCCGCCGCTCAGCAGCAGCAACCGCCGCCACCGCACACAGCAAAACAAACACACACTTCAAAGACTGAATTAACGCCTTCATCAAAATAACTCCTTATTGAAAATTCATTATCATTATACAGGTATGCCGGCAAAATGCAACAAGAAGCGATGCGTGCGCAATAATCCCTCAAGTTCGTCTGCCGTCCGATGACCTTGTGTCGTCGGACGGAAAGGTTTCAAAAAGTCTTGCCTTGGTAACGCTCGCTGACCTTGGTCGGCGAGCGGAAAAATCGAGAGAAAGAAAACAACAAAGCGCAAACATAAAAGAGCCCACAGCGAGCAAGTATTGATGAAAACTGCTTGATTTGCTCAATCTGGGCTCAAGTTTGTTCTTTTCCTGATTTTTCTGTAACCGATTTTTCCGTCCGCCGACCACTTGTCGCGACGTAGCAAAGCGAAGACGGAAGGTCAGCGGACGGGAGAGAGACTTCGGTCGCCAAACAGCTTACGCTAGTGCCATTCGGTCACCGCGTCATTTTCGAATGGAATCGACTGATGTCGATGCTGCATTCAGCCTCCCCTCTTGCAAACGGCTGCGGGAAGACTTACATTGACCCAATGAACAGTGAGAACATACCGGCGCGCGCCTTGATCCACAGTCTTTCGCGCGCAGAGCTGACAGACTGGGTTACCGCGCAAGGCCTGCCGGCTTTCCGCGCAAACCAGATCTGGCAGTGGCTGTATGTAAAACACGCCGCGGACTGGCAGTCGATGACCAACCTGCCGGCCGGCCTGCTGCGGCAACTGGAAGACACTTTTGCAATCAATGCCGCCGCCCCGGACGACGGAACAACCACCGGAGAACCGCGCGCAACGCGCAAGTTCCTGCTGAACTTCCGCGACGGGGAAAGTGTCGAAGCCGTACTGATTCCGGCCGCCCGCCGCTGCACCGTCTGCATTTCATCACAGGCCGGCTGCCGTTTCCGTTGCGCATTCTGCGCCAGTGGACAGCATGGGTTTAAACGTAATCTGGAAACCGGAGAAATGCTCGCACAGGTGCTTGCCGCCACCCGGATAAGCGGTCAACCGGTTACCCACGTGGTCTTCATGGGAATCGGTGAACCGCTGGAAAACTATGACAATGTCATTAAAGCCGTGCGCACTCTCAACGACGAAAATGGCCTGTGCATCGGCGCGCGCCGCATCACCATCAGTACCTGCGGACTCGTGCCGGGCATTGAGCGCTTGGCGCAGGAAGGACTTCAGATTGAATTATCCATCTCACTGCATGCCGCCGATGACCAACTGCGCAACCGCCTGATGCCGGTCAACCAACGCTATCCGCTGACAGAACTGATTCCCGCCTGCAAACGCTATTTTGAACAGACCAGGCGCATCATCACCTTTGAGTATGTAATGATTCGCGGAATCAACGACCGCCGCGAACATGCCGGAAAACTGGCGGCGCTGGCACGCAAAGCCTCCGCGCGAATCAATCTGATCCCGCTGAATCCCGTGCAGGAATTCGACGGACAGCCCTCCCCTCCGGAAACCATCAGACATTTTATGCAGGTACTGGAGTCCGCAGGAATTAATGTAACCGTCCGTGAATCACGCGGCTGCCGAATCCGCGCCGCATGCGGACAGTTGAGATATGGGAAGAAGGGGTTAGGAGTTAGGGGTTAGGGGTTAGGTCAGGAAACTTTGTCGTGAGCTTTGTCGTGAGCTTTGTCGAGCTCCGCGACAGCAGTCCGCCGTCGAAAAAAACAGAAAAAAAGAAAACAATCGGAATGAACATGAACAGTAAGCACAAACCAGCCAGAGATACAGCCGTTGACATTTTGCGTGAATGGAAAACTGAGAGCATCCTGCCGGCGGAACGTCTTTCACGCGACATGCCTGATCACCGCCTTGCCGGGGAACTGGTCTATGGCGTTGCACGCTGGCGCGGCACGCTGGACTGGATGATCGACCAACTGGTGCCGCGTCCGCCGGCCGCGGCGCTTAGACCCGTTTTATGGATCGGACTCTATCAGCTTTTCATGATGGATAATACCGCTCCGTATGCCATTGTTAACGAAACCGTCGAAACCGCCCGGCGCAAGGGCGGAGAAAAAGCGGCACGTTTTATCAATGCAGTGCTGCGCAATGCCTTGCGCAAAAAACAGCAAATCACCGATCAATGGCAGGCGGCTCCGCCGGCAATCCGCTATTCGCATCCGGAAGAACTCGTCAAACGCTGGCAGCAGCAATTCGGTCCCGATAAAACGCAACTGCTGCTGGAATGGAATAACCGGCGGCCGCAGGTTGCGGTATTACCTCATCAGGAAAGTGTGGCAGCATTCATTTCACGCCTTGCCGCGGAAGATATTCAGGCAGCGCCCCACCCTGCCCGGCCGACGCAATGGGTATTGCTTGAAGGTGCTTTCGCGCTTACCGAAATCCCCGGCTTTGAAGAGGGGCTTTTCAGTATACAGGATCCCGCCACCCTTGGGGCGGTTGAGCTGCTGGACCCGCAACCCGGCGACAAAGTGCTCGACGCCTGCGCCGCGCCCGGCGGGAAGACCCTGCTGACAGCCGAAAAGGTCGGAGCGCACGGGTCTGTGCTGGCGGCCGATATCTCAGCCAAGCGGCTCAAGCGGGTGCAGGAAAACGCACAGCGGCGTAATATCACCAATATCAGGACACTCGCGGCAGATGCCACCGGTCGCAAAGACCGGCTGCTGGAAGCGGAAGCCCCTTTCGACCGCATTCTGCTGGATGTTCCCTGCATGAACACCGGGGTGCTGCGCCGTAAACCGGATGCCCGCTGGCGCTTTACCAAAGATCGCCTCAAGGTCTGCACAACGCTGCAGCACGCCATCCTGGATTATACCGCCGCACTGCTGAAAAACGGTGGAACCCTCGTTTACAGCACCTGCAGCCTTGAGCCGGAGGAAAACGAGCAACTCATCAGCGCATGGTTGAAGAAAAACCCTGAATTCAGCCTGAATGCCGCGCAGCACAGCTTTCCGCCCGAAACCGCCAGCGACGGCGCTTTTGCCGCACGCATAACCCGCCAGCAATTCTAATTATGACTCCAGACCCCCGTGACCTTGCCTGGCCGCCGTCTTGTCGCGGCGAAGTTCCGCAGGAACGAAGACGGAAGCCGCGAAGCGCGTAGGGCGCATCTGCGAGTTGGTGCATTTTTCTGTACAGCAACGACATCCATGAGAAAAATGGCCCCACGGA
>PXDI01000010.1 GCA_003565095.1 PVC group bacterium
CAACCTGCTTCAATGCCTCGTAGTTTTGTGACTTCGGCCGCTGTCCAAGCACCTCGCCGGTAATGATAAAGTGGTAACCGCCCTCCTGCATCATACCTGCCGCACGCCGCAGCATCACGGCATGGCAGTCAGTACAGGGATTAAGGTTCTGCCCGAAACCATTCGGCGGATTGTTCAACAGCGCCAGAATATCCGTGGTAAAATTCACCACTTTTACAGGAATGCCCAGCGCCGCCGCCGCCGCGCGACCCGCCGCAGAATCAAAAAAAGGGCTCTCGAATATCACGCCGTGTACATCAACGCCGAGCTCACGCAGCACGCAAACCGCCAGTTGACTGTCAAGGCCCCCCGACAATAACGCCAGCGCGCGTAACTGCTCCGCGATATCTGATTCTTCCATGTTCATAAAAAATAATCATATAAGGTGTGAGCGCATTATTCCACAAAATTATTGACGAATGCAGAAGCGGGCTTATGATGCGGCTGTTAGTTTGTGATGGATAAAGGAAATGTGACAGATAAAACAGTATGGAGGATTCGAGATGGCAATGATTGATTTTGGCGGAGTTAAGGAAAAGGTTGTGATGCGCAAGGAGTTCCCTTTGGCACGTGCGCGTAAGGTTCTGAAAAAGGAGACCATCGCAATCATCGGTTACGGCGTACAGGGACCGGCGCAGGCCCTGAACCTGAAAGATAACGGTTTTAATGTTATCATCGGTCAGGCCAAAAGATTCAAGAAGGACTGGGAACGCGCAAAGCGTGACGGCTGGGTGCCCGGCAAAACCCTGTTTGACATCGAGGAAGCCGCCACCCGCGGAACGGTCATCCAGATGCTGGTTACCGACGCCGCGCAGCGCGCCATCTGGCCGGCAATCAAAAAATGCCTGAACCCGGGTGATGCCCTGTATTTCTCTCATGGATTTTCAATTGTCTACAAAGAGCAGACCAAAGTCATTCCGCCGAAAGATGTTGATGTGATTCTGGTGGCCCCGAAAGGCTCCGGCACTTCAGTGCGGCGGAATTTTCTGAATGGCGCGGGCATCAACTCCAGTTATGCAGTCTTCCAGGACGCTACCGGACGCGCGGAAGAACGCTGCATCGCTCTGGGCATCGGCATCGGTTCCGGTTATCTGTTCCCGACCACTTTTGAAAATGAGGTTTACAGTGACCTGACCGGTGAGCGCGGCATCCTGATGGGTGCGCTGGCCGGTGTTATGGAAGCCCAATATGACGAACTGCGCAGCCATGGTCATTCTCCGAGTGAAGCATTCAACGAAACTGTTGAAGAACTCACCCAGAGCCTGATCCGTCTGGTGGATGAAAACGGCATGGATTGGATGTTCTCAAATTGCTCGGCCACGGCACAGCGCGGCGCGCTGGACTGGTGTCCGCGTTTCAAGAAAGCGGTCAAGCCGGTCTTCAAAGAGTTATACTCGGCCGTCAAGAGCGGCAAGGAAACCAAACGCGTCCTGAGCATGTGCGGGCGGGCCGACTATAAAGAACGCCTTGACGCCGAATTGTCAAAAATGCACAACTCGGAAATGTGGAAAGCCGGTGCCGCCGCACGCAGCCTGCGGCCCAAGGCGAAAGGCAAAGGCATTACCAAACAGACCAAGGGTGTCGGCGGCCGCGGCGCCAACTGAGCTGGCGGATCGTACTTAAACAGAAAAACTTTCCTCGTGGAAGTTGAGATGACACTGCTGCCCCCCGCTCGCCGACCTTGCGTCGGCGAGCGCTTAAGATTGCGCGAATAATGGAATTATGAACATGCTCACCGCAAGTCAAGACAAACCAGGTCGCCTTTTTCATTACGGCAATACAGCAGTCCGTTAACCAGCACCGGCATAATCCAGCAACGGTTGCCCAGCACCGACTCTTCGCTGCGTGCCTGTACCAGAAAGGCATCAGCTCCCGGGGTGCCGAGAAACAGATTCCCGCGCTCGTTTAATACCAGAACCTGATCCCCCGTACCGAGAACCGTGCCGAAACGCAGCCCGGCGCGCCAGCGCTCATTACCCGTAGCAAACTCCATAGCCACCAGCTCCCCACGGCCGGTATTTCCATCAATCCCGATCAAGGTATCATCATCCCACAGGATCGAACTGCTGAACTGGTTGCGCATACGATTGTGCTCCCATATCACACGCACATTATCTCCGGTCACATCCAGCAGCGCAGCGCCCTTGTTATAGCCGGAAGAAATAAAAACCTGATTACCCACGACAATCGGGTCGGCGGCATTAACATTGTAGCTGGTGATCCATTCGTACGACCAGACCTCTTCACCGTTTACGGCATTCACGCCATATGCGGCACGTTCACCGAAGATTACCAGCCGGTTGTCGTTTTCGCCATACGGCACAGCGGTGGCATAACCGCTGACGCCGGCCGGGCTGGCCCAGCGGACTTCACCACTGCGGCGGTCAAGCGCCAGACCATGTTTACCCGAGTTTAACAGCAGCATATCACCCAGAATGCGCGGGGAGCCGGAAAAACCCCAGCGTGGCGCACGGCCGTTAATTCCGGTTACATCCACCATCCACAACATCCGCCCGGTCTCTGAATTCAAGGCATGCACATGCCCTTCACGGCTGTAAGTATAGACAATGCCCTCATATACTGCCGGGGTACCGCGCGGTCCCTCATGACTGCCCTTGCGGCAATCATATGAAAACGACCAGACCTCCTCGCCCGTCAGCGCATCCAGACAATATACGGTATCGCGCCGGCCGTCATTTCCCATGGTATACAGCCGGTTGTCGACAACCGAGACCGTCGCATAACCATCCCCCACATTGCCGCGCCACAGCACCCGGCCCGCCTCCAGCGCCGCAGTGTTGGAAATCGACTCCGCCGTTTTTCCGTCATGCGCCGGCCCGCGCCAATTCGGCCAGACATAGCCTCCCGCCGCATTTGCCAAACTGTTTACACAAACACATACCGCCATGCATACGATTGAAAAACTCTTCATCACCCCTGCCTCCTGTCTCATGTCTCAATCCATTTCCGGCAGACCGAACCCGAAATAACGCGCGGCATTATTGTAACAGATATCTCTCACCATGCCACTAACCAGCCCCATGTCTTTCGGTATAAGTCCGCGCTCCATATCCGAACCAAGCATTTCACAAAGAATGCGACGGAAATATTCGTGGCGTGTATATGAAAGAAACGAGCGACTGTCGGTCAGCATTCCGACAAAGCGGCTCAGCAACCCTAATTGCGACAAAGCCTCCATCTGGCGCTGCATTCCGTCCATCTGATCCAGAAACCACCAGCCGCTGCCAAGCTGCATTTTTCCAGGAACCGATCCATCCTGAAAATTGCCGAGCATGGTTGCCAGCAACTCGTTATCGCGCGGATTGAGGTTATAGAGGATGGTACGGGCCAGCTTACCCGCGGAATCCAGCCTGTCCAGCAACCGCGACAGAGGGCGGGCACATTCCGCATCGGAAATTGAATCAAACCCGGTATCCGGCCCCAGTTGATTAAACATACGGGTATTGTTATTGCGCAGCGCTCCGAGATGAAACTGCTGGGTCCAGTCTTTCTCGGCATCCATTACCGCAAACTCATAGAGCATGGCTGACTTGAAACGCCGAACCGCCTCATCCGAAAGCGCCGCGCCGGAACGCGCCTTTTTAAAGTCCGCGGCAATTTCGTTTTCCGTGTAGGAATCAGCATAGACCGTTTCCAGCCCGTGATCGGACAGCCGGCAGCCGGCGGCGTGGAATGCGGCATGGCGTTTGGCAATCGCTTCCCGGAAATCATCAAGACTGTTGACCGTCATTTCCGCAGCCACCTCCAGCTTATCCACATAAGCCGTGAATGCGGCCGGATCTTCAACCGCCATCGCCTTGTCCGGGCGCCATGTGGGACGCACCTGAACATTGAAACCGTCATCCTGCGCCGTTTTTATGTGCGCTTCCAGCGAGTCAACCGGATCATCCGTTGTACAAACCGCCACCACATTCGAACGCGTCATCAAACTGCGCGCCGAGAAATCCGGGCGCGCTATACGGGCATTCGTCCATTTCCAGATCGACTCGGCGGTATCCGGCCCCAGTAGATCGTATATATCAAAATAGCGCGCCAGCTCGAGCTGCGTCCAATGATAGAGCGGATTACGCAACAGGTACGGCATCGTCTCGGCCCATTTTCCGAATTTTTCACGAGCGGAAGCATCACCGGTGCAAAAGCGTTCAGGAACACCATTGGAGCGCATCGCGCGCCACTTATAATGGTCGCCCCCCAGCCAGACATCGGTAATCGATTCGTAGCGGTGATCATCGGCAATCTGCGCAGGCGATAAATGGCAGTGATAATCGATAATCGGCATCCTGGCGGCATGCCGGTGATACAACTCCCGGGCCGCATCGCTCTGCAATAAAAAATCGTCATGAATAAAACGAACCATGCCTGTCTCCTTTTCTATTCGGCCGCGAATATTTGGTCAATTACTGTCAACAAACGCGACATTTCATAAGGTTTTTCGATAAAATTCCAGTTGCGGCGGCGGATTTCCGGCAGCCGCGCCTTGTCATCCATATAACCACTGGTCAACAACACCTTAATTCCGTTGTTGTTCTGCATTAATTCAACGGCCAGGTCAACACCGTTACCATCCGGCAGAACCACATCAATTAGCAGCATATCAAAAGCGCCTTCAAACTGCTTGAAGACATGCCGCCCTTCTTGTGCGTCCCTCGCAAAAAAGACCCGATAACCATATGACGGCAGCACTCTCTTCAAAACCGCCGAGATACTGTCCTGGTCTTCTACAACCATAATGCGCTGACCGCGCCCGCGCGCCGGGGCCAGTTTTGCCTCTGCGCTGCCGGAACCATCCCCGCTGCCGCCGTCAGCCTCACTGAGCACCGGCAGAAACACATTAAACACCGTACCTTGCTCCTCTTCACTTAGTACACTGATCCAACCGTTGTGCTCCTTGACGATCCCATAAACCACTGCCAATCCCATACCGCTGCCCTGACCGGCGCTTTTAGTAGTAAAAAACGGCTCAAAAATTCTTTCAATCGCGGATGATGGTATCCCGCTGCCGGTATCTTTGACCGAAATGCAAACAAATTTTCCCGGTCGCGCCTCCGGCATGGCCGCAGCTTCGACGGCGGATAAGTTCAGCGACATAGTGCTGATCAATAAGTCGCCGCCGTTGGGCATGGCATCACGGGCATTAATAGCAAGATTCAGCAGCACCTGCTCAATCTGCCCTGAATCGCCCTTTACCGCCGGCAGATCAGCATCAAGCCGCGAATCAAGCCGGATGCCCTCTCCCAGCACCCGGCCGATTATCTTAACCAGATTCAGTATCGCTTCATTCACATTTATGACAACAAATTCCGCAATTTGCCTGCGGCTGAACAGCAGAATCTGGCGGGTAAGTGTCGCAGCACGGTCAGCCGCATGCAGAATCTGATCCATATCCCCGCGGCGCGGATCATCCGCTTCCAGCTCCTCACGCACCATCTCGCCAAAACCGATAATCGCCTGTAACAGGTTATTAAAGTCGTGCGCAATGCCCCCGGCAAGCCGGCCGACACTTTCCATTTTCTGCGCCTGCAACAACTCCTTCTGCAACTGCTTCTGATGCGTTATATCCTGCAATATCTCAATCTTGGCCGGAATGCCATCCATGGCGGTGAAAGGCATTTCAAATACCGCATAGGTCAGACCGGTGACATGATTCTGCCACTCCCAGTTCACAACATTGCCCGAGAAAACCTCGTCATTCTTGCACCAAGGACAAGGGCTGCTGCGTCCGTGATAATAGTCATAGCAACGCTGGCCCGCAGTATGCATCCCAAGATCCGCCTGCATGGCCGGATTGGCATACAAAACCCTGTAGTCTTTGTCGATAATGCAAACCCTGAACGGCAGGGCATTCAAAATGCCCTTCAGAAAATCATACTGGCGGCGCTGCTGCTCTTCACGCTGAATTCTTTCGGCAATATCCCGGACGGTTGCGATATAAACCGGACTTCCCTGCCATTCAAAGAATGACTGCTTAATTTCGACAGGAAAGCGCTCACCGTTCTTGCGTTTATGCCAACTGAGCGGAACAAAAGCCTGTCCCCTGTCAGCGATCTTGCGGGTGCCATCCGGGTCGATTGATATATCGGTATCAGCCAGCGCCATAAGCTCCCGCCGCTCATAACCGTATAACCGGCAGGCCGCCAGATTACATTCAATGATGCGACCGCTGTCACGTGCAACCAGAAAGACCGCATCAGAACTCTGTTCAAACAACCCATGGTAACGGACTTCATTCTCCTCAAGCGTCCGCTCCACCACCGCCCGTTCACGCTCACGCGCCAGCACGTTCAACGCATACGAAATGTCGCCTGCCAATTGAGACAGCAGCTTAACTTCATCCTCCTCAAAATGCCATGACTCCGCAGAGAAAACGCACAAAACCCCGGCCACCTTTTCCCGGCAGAAAAGCGGAAAAGACGCCTCAGAATGCAGTTTGTATTTTTTTGCATCAGAATGCCATGCAGCGTAGGAATTATTTTCGAGAATATTTGTACAGACATTCCAGCGGCCCTTTTCAATTGTCTCAATGGTCAGTAAAGGGCAGATTGCGGTTAAGAGACTACCCAGACCGGGGTCAGCGCTGCCGGCTTGCGCGATAACGTCCTCGCGGACGCTTACGGCATCAGTTCGAAACCCGGGAACATCCTCGCCATGCCGTCCGATCAGCGCCACCGAGAAGCCCCCTTTATCCACCACCAGCTCACAGGCCAGCCGGAAAAGGGTTTCTTCATCTTCGGCCCGGACCAGCATTTCGTTCACCGCCGTAAGCATTTCATATAGACGGTTCAATCGCTGTATACGCGCATGCTGACGACCGTGTTCCTGAAGCAGCCCGGATGTACTCAGCGAGGATATATCGGTTATAAACCCTTCCAGAACAGAAGCCCCCGCACCGGGATCATCAATTAGGCCGCCTTGCTCCCACACCAGTTTTTCAACACCGTCAGCGCTGACTATTCTGTAGATAACCGCAAAGCGCCGACCGGCTTTAACCGCAGCCTGAACCTGGTTCCACACGCGCTCGCGGTCATCGGGATGTATCAGGTCGGCATAATTGTATGTTCCGGAAACCAATTCAGCGGCAGCATGCCCGGTCAGTTCGCGGCACCCCTCACCGGCAAAAAGAAACGACCAGCCCCGCTCGTTGCGGCAGCGGTATACCATTCCCGGCAGATTCAACAGCAAATCATTCAGATTGGAGTTGGTTGAAGCACCATGCATATATCAGCCCTATAATAATCCATTACCGACCGCAGCATAATACCCACTCTCCCCCGCCCATTGCAAGCCGCCAATATGCCACGCTTCTTCCGCTTCCATTCGACGCCGGATTCTGTTATATTACCGCCATGTTACTTGACGAGAAAATTGCCATTCTGTCCGGCGCGGCACGCTACGACGTATCGTGTTCCTCCTCCGGAAGCAGCCGCGGGGCAGGTTGTGCCGGAATGGGCGCCACCTCCCGTGCCGGCATCTGCCATAGCTGGGCCGACGACGGCCGCTGTATTTCCCTGCTGAAAATACTGCTTTCGAACTACTGCATCTATGATTGCGCCTACTGTATCAACCGCCGCGGCAACGATGTGCCGCGCGCCAGCTTCACAACCGACGAAATAGTCAATCTTACCATCGACTTCTACCGCCGGAACTATATTGAAGGCCTGTTTCTCAGCTCCGCGGTCCAGGTAAGTCCCGACAACACCACCGAACGGATGATCAATGTGGCGCGCAGATTAAGAAACGATGAGCAATTCGGCGGATATATTCACTTAAAAATAATTCCCGGCACCAGTCCGGAGCTGATTCAACGGGCAGGATTCTATGCCGACCGTCTCAGCGTCAATATTGAACTGCCTTCGGAAAAATCACTTAAAACGCTCGCACCGGATAAAAACAAACAGGCGATCTTACAGCCGATGCGCCGGATCGGGCGCGAAATATCAGAAAACCGGGCATTACGGCGCAAACAGAAGCGCCTGCCGCGGTTTGCCCCGGCCGGACAGAGCACCCAGCTCATCATCGGCGCCAGCCCGGAAAACGATTTGCACATTCTGCGTCTGGCCAGCGGCCTGTACGAACGCTATGCCCTCAAACGGGTATATTACTCAGCTTATATGCCGGCGGTGCATGACCGCCTGCTGCCGGAACTGAGCGCCCCGCCGCTGCTCAGGGAACACCGCCTCTATCAGGCCGACTGGCTGCTGCGCTATTACGGCTTTCAAGCCGACGAAATTCTTTCCGAAGACATGCCCGATTTAGCAGAAGCAATCGACCCCAAGCAGGCCTGGGCATACCGCCACCCCGGTTTTTTTCCCGTGGATGTAAACCGTGCCGACCGGGAAACCCTGCTGCGCGTTCCTGGACTGGGTCTAACCTCGGTCGCACGCATTATTGCCAGCCGAAGATTCGGCCCGCTCGACCTGAAACAGCTTGACAGGATCGGCGTGGTGTTGAAACGCGCCCGGCCATTCATTATCTGCCGCGATTATCAACCGCCGAAAGAACCGGCTGTACCTGTCTTTGCCGGACAGCACAAAACGCCGCAAGCCGCCCCGCCGCAACAATTGGATTTTTTCGATGAACCGGATATGGCTATACAAAGACGGTCCTGACGGACTGTTATGCACCATGGCGCAGCTTTGGGAGGGCAGCCCCCCGCCGGATGTTATTGCGGCAATCAGCCGCTATTCCCCGGATTTGTTCGGACAAGAGCAGACCATTCAATCAAATTCGCGTACAGCGGCGGATTTTCTGAAAACTCTCGAAAAAGCAGCCCATCGGACAATCCGCAACAGGGTCATGTATGCCGCCTGCTGCGGAACCGGCGGTTTTGAGCAAAGCTTATGCGAATACGTTGTACTGCTGCGCGATGCGGGCCCGGAAATTGATGAAAACTTCAGCCATCCGGCGGTCGCGCAAGTGCGCCGTACCGCCCGGCAGGTTGCGGGGGAAGCCCACCGCCTGAAAGGCCTGGTACGCTTCCGGGAGCTTTCAACCGGCTTGTTATGGGCTCCGCTGAGCCCCGATCACCATGTGCTGCCTTTTGTTGCTGGTCATTTCCGCCGCCGGATGCCGGCAGCCAACTGGGTTTTACACGATGTCAAACGCAATGAGGCCATTCTGTGGGACGGACAGCGGCTGCTGCCGGCCATGCCTGATGAAAGTCTGCAAGCGGCATGCGCAATCAACAATGATGCGGCATTGCCGCTGAGCCCAGCCGAAAAACAGTGTTCGGAATACTGGCGCACATTTTTCAAGACAATCGCAGTCCCCGGACGCACCAACCCCGAACTGCAACGCAGCAACATGCCCCGCCGCTACTGGACCTGGCTGGTGGAAAAACAATGAAGTTGATCTCCTGATTAATAACACCAAGAATGCGTTTTAGTGCAGCGCGTGCTCAAGGCGGTCGAGCTTGGCTGAAAGTTTTTCCCATTGCGAGATAGCCTGATCGATAGCGGTTTGCTGTTCTTTTAACTGCCGGTTGACTGTGGCGTAATCAACATTACCGCCGGCACGCATCTGGATTAATAGCTCAGCCTGCTCATTCTCAAGCGCGGCAATCTGTTTTTCAATCCGCGCGATTTCACGCTTAACCGGCTGTACCTGTTTGGCATGCGCCTGGTTTTTCAAGGCCCGCTCACGCCGCCCCTCGCGGCCCGGCGCAGCCGCCGCGCCCACGTCTTCAGCCGCCGCTTTTCCATCCGCTTTTTTTTCCGCAACAGCATTTGACGCCAAAACCTCCTGCTGCGTTTTTTCTTTATAGTAATCATAGCCGCCGGCAAACAAACGGATGCCGGGCGGCACCATCTCCACCACCCGGTCGGCAACCCGGCGCACAAATTCCACGTCGTGGCTAACCAGACATAAAGTTCCCGTATACTCCACCAGCGCCTCTTCCAGTGCACGCCGTGCATCAATATCAAGATGCGTCGTAGGTTCATCCAACAGCAGCAGATTCGGCGGACGCACCAGCAGGCGCGCCAGCGCCAAACGGATCTTCTCGCCGCCGCTCAACACCCCCACAGTTTTTTCAATGCTGTTGCCGGCAAAGCCGAAACTCCCCAGAACATTGCGGCGCTCCTGCCAGTTCATTCCCTGGGATGCATCACGAACAACATCATCCACCGTCAGCCCGGATTGCATGGTTTCCGCATATTCCTGCGAAAGGTAACCCGTTATAGTATTGGATCCGACAACCCGCCGCCCCTCAGTAAGCGCCAGGTTCCCGGCCAGCGCACGCATCAAGGTCGTCTTTCCGCGCCCGTTCATGCCGACCAGCGCAAATTTTTCCCCGCGCGTTATCCGCCAGTCAATATTACGCAACACCCAGTTGCTGCCATCATATGAGACCCCGGCGTTATCCAGCCGGATAACCTCCACCCCCGAGCGCGGCGGCTCTGCCAGGCGCAACGAGCCGGGACTCATCACCTGGGCGCCGACAGTTATTTCCTCCATCTTATCGAGCCGCTTGATCGCGCTCTGCACCTGACTGGCCTTGGTGCTGGTGGCGCGAAAACGGTCGACAAAGCGCTCAACCTGCCGCCGTTTACGGTCGATATTGCGCGCCGCGGACAATTGCTGTTCACGCCGCAAGACCCGCTCGCGCTCATAATAATCGTAATTGCCGGCATAGCGCGTCACATTAGTGTTGGCCACTTCGAAAGTAAGGCGCGTGAGGCTGTTCAAGAGATAGCGGTCATGGGAAATCAATACCAGTGTCCCCTGATAATCGCGCAGAAAGCGCTGCAACCATTCAACCGCCGGCAAATCAAGATAGTTTGAAGGCTCATCCAGCAGCAACACCGAAGGCTCACCCGCCAGACAGCGCGCCAGCTCGGCACGCATCTGCCATCCGCCGCTGAAGTCCGTAAACGGGCGGTCGTAGTCCGCCTCGCAGAAGCCCAGTCCGGTCAACGCCGCTTCGGCATTATGCCGCATGGAAAAGCCGCCCATTTGCTCAAAACGGGTCTGCACACGCCCCAGTTCCGCCAGCAACGCCTCACGGCCGGATGCTGTGGAGGTGTGCAGCCGATCCTGCAATGCATGCATCTTCTGTTCGAGTTTTAATATCTCCGGAGCGGTCTGTTCCGCATACTCCAGCAGGGTCAATCCTTCACGCGTCCGCAGCAGATGCTGATGTACATAGCCCAGCCGGATGTCACGCGCAATCTCCACCACACCCGCGTCAGGAGTTATCTCCCCTGACAGCAATGCAAAAATCGTACTCTTTCCCGCACCGTTGGGACCGACGAATCCGGCCTGCTCCCCGTCGCCAATCCGGAACGATACGTTATCCAGCACATACTCGCCCAGATATGATTTACTGACATTACGGAATTCTATCATAGTTGATTACTCTAACATAAACTCACTGGAATCGATGCCGCTGTCACCCATCAGGCAGCCGAGTACCAGCAAAGCATAAAAGGTATATTCAAGATCCGCCTGGCTATCCAGCCAGTGGCCGCTGTATCCACCCTCATCAGTCTGCAGGCTTTCAGTAAAAACAACCGATGCCAGCAGTTTCTGATCAGGAGCGTGTTGCAGCAGTCTGGCGGCATACACCGCGGTGGCGGTAGAAAGCAGATCCGGCAGCGGTGTTTCCGGACTGCCGGTAAAACCGCCTTCATCCCCGGTCTGCCGCCACAACCACTCCGCGGCATTCCGATCATGCTCGCCGGAAAGCATCTGCTGCAAAATCAATGCCCCGGCGGTTGCCAGGGTGGTGCCGCTATGCATGCCGCGTTCATTGCCATAGCCGCCGTCAGGAGTTCGCAGACGGCTCAGGCATTCCAGCACCCCGGCGGCATCCGGCAGTTGCAGGCGCATATCCTGATATGCCGCAAACGCCAGATAAATTCCCGTTACCGATCCGCGGCGCGATTTGTAAACAGTATTGTAACCGCCGTCACGTGTGCGGCAGGCTTCAATCCGGCGCGGAATTGAATCAAGCACCGCATCAGGAATGCGGCCATGCGCAATGCGTGCCCAGCAGCGCGCCAGACAGGTCAGATGCATATAATCCAGCCCGCTGCCGTCACCCTGTCCCCGCAAATAGGCCGCAAGCCGCTCTTCCGGCACCACCGCATCCAGCGCCAGTAATGCATCAATCCCGAACACACTGTAATACAGATCGGGCATCATGCCGCGGTTCATGAATGCACCTTCCTGTGCCATTTGCGCCAGCACATACCCGGCCACCTGTTCTTTACGGCGGCCAAGATACGGTAGCGCACAATGTGCCGCGGCAAGCATATCTTCAGAAACGGAAAGCATGGCGGATCAGGAATCCTCCTCGGTGATGCGGTCATAGAAAGCCACATAATCATCAGGAGTCTGGCCGCGCAACCATTCGATGGCTTCCCGCGGATGCTGGTTTAGTTGACCGGTAACCGCATAGCAGATGTTATAACCCCACTCCATTTCATTACGCATCGGCACAAAAACATCGCGCACGCATTCAAGGATGGGCCTGATCCAGAATTTAGGATTATGCAGAAACCCGATCAGCAGTTCCAGCGGGCAGTTCCCCGCCCCGCGCCCGATTCCACTCATCGTGGCATCCAGCCGGTTGGCGCCGTTGACAATCGCCTCAATCGTATTGGCAAATGCCAGTTGCTGGTTG
This sequence comes from PVC group bacterium, assembly GCA_003565095.1. Classification (GTDB taxonomy): domain Bacteria; phylum Verrucomicrobiota; class Kiritimatiellia; order UBA8416; family PXDI01; genus PXDI01. The sequence goes on from PXDI01000010.1 coordinate 12,683, forward strand.
TTATGCGCGTGGAAGCCGACTTCCTTGCCGGTGCCCTTGACCATCTCAAGATACATCCGGGTAAGATCACGCACCTGTTCCGGATAGAGCGCACCAAAGCTGTCCACCAGATAGACCGCTTCCGCCTCGCTCTGCGCGGCGGATTCGAGTGCTGCACGCAACTCTGACTCACTGACGGTAGACACCGCCATTAACTGCATCATGGTCTCATATCCCTTGTCGACCGCATCCTTAATCATATCAAGCGCCAGTGGAATCTGGTGAATATAGCAGGCCACACGGATGCAATCGATGGCGCTCTGCTCACGCGGCAGAATATCGGTATGATAATCAGTACGGCCTGCATCGGCCATAACCGCAATACTGATCGGAGCCGGGTTACGCTCAACCACACGCCGCAGATCATCTTCGTCACAGAATTTCCAGCTCCCGAATTTATCACCGGTGAAAATCTTACGCGAACCCTTGTAGCCGAATTCAATGTAATCCACCCCTCCGGCAACACAGGCATCATAAACAGCCTGCACTACATTATCCTCAAAGAAGTGATCATTAATCAGTCCGCCGTCCCGGATTGTGCAATCCAGAATCTTTATATCCGGACGGTAGTTCACCCAGTTTCTTTGCGTCATTGCATTATTCCTCGTGCCGGACTCAATCGCCGGCTTGATTATTTTATTAGCTGTGCAGCGGCGTTAACATTACCGCCAGCTTTTACTATGGCTGCATCCAATCCGGCACCGCACTGCGCTGCCGGATCAGCCAGTCAGGAATCTCGCCGAAAGGATAACCGGCATCCGGCACAAACAGGCCGACTTCACCCTGCGAACGATCCAGATCAATCTCCGCGCCTTGCAAGACTAGCACTTCCTGTCCCGCGCGACTCACCGAAACATAGCGCGTTGCTGCCTCTTCGTCAATTCCGCCGCCGAAAATAATCACATCATTCCCGACCTGCACTCCGCCATCCACCGGTTTCATTTCCGGCGGATTGCCCGGATACAGCACGGTAATGAATTCACCCTCAGCCCCCTTACGCGACAAAAGCACCCCTTGCGTTGACTCACCGCCGCCGGCACCATGCGACCATGGCAGTGCTTCAAAAGCAAAAGCTTCCGGCGCGGCACAGAACAGGGACATATCGTCAAACCGGAACAGATTGCCCTCACGACGCGGCGCTTTGCCATAGACATGCAAAGCATAGCGCGCGGTTACTTCCGGGCCGTCATGCTGATCGCGTAAAACGATGTAGTCGGTTTCGCCTTTCACCAGCACGACCGTCCTGCGGTAACGCAACGGTGTGTCTAACCGCACCTGCGGATATTCGCGATCCCAGTCTTCCGGCGGCAGCGGCGGCACCCAGCGCAAGCGTTCGCTTTCCACCTGACCGACGGCAATATCCGCAAACTCCCCGGTCTTGAAGGCAATCAACCGCTCATACCCGTCCATGTTGGCATGCGCAAATTCATCAACCGTGAAAGCCAGCCGGTTGTGCATATGCTCCTGTCCGGCGCGCGGACTGTAGCTGCAATGATGATCCACCGCCAGCGGTGCAGCATTGGCGCAATAATGCAGCGATAACTGATCGCCATGGTAATGCCCACGGTTGGGTCCGCTCTTAAATGCCAGATATGTTTCACGGTCTGTTCCACAGCGGTTGCGTAATATTGCACCGAATCCGGGAAATTCTTCACTGACCCACTTCTGCGGGTCACTGGTACGGAAAGGTGACGCATCGCGCGGACCGTCCGGCCCCGGATGGGTGTCGCCGCCGGGATGGAACAGCCGCCGCCCGCCGCGCCGCGGCTGGGAAATCCGCCACAGAAAATCGCGCCCGGCATGATAGCGCGGCCACTCGGTCGGGTCAAAGCCAAGATGCTCACGGCAGAGTCCGGCCAGTTCCTCATACAGTTTCAATGCATGCGCCTGATATCCGGGACACTCCTGCCCGGCACCGCCCGGCATGGTAATAGTATGATACATATCCTCACGCAGCTTCATCTCAGCCATCCGTGCAAACTTCTCAAAATCGGGATGGTCTTTAAGGTTAGAAACCATCGCCATCGGCCGTTTGATAAAGTCTGTAAAGAAATTCGGATTCTGCGGCGACCAGTAGTTCCAGTAGGTTCCAAACATGTCGGGATCAAACATCACCTGCATACGGGAGAGATGCCCGATACTGCGGGACGGCTTTCCGGCATTACGCACAGCATTGCGCGCCTGCTGGCGCCAGAACCCGGAAGGGTTGATGCTGCTGGAATAGAAATCCTCCCCGGCAAAGTTTCCCTGAACCCCCGGCCATTCGAGAACATAGCGGCGCACAGTTTCAAGCGCCTCCCACGCATGACGGCGCACATAAGCATGGGCATTGTTGTTGCGGCGGGTGCGTTCCTCGCCGTCGCGCTCATATGTTTCGGTGGTAATACCGACCGCTTCGGACGGACCCGCCACCAGAAACCACGTCCGTGCGCCCTTCCACCACGGACAACGCAGCCCGGCATAATTCCCGCTTTCGCGCGCACGCACTTCAATCTTGTTTGAGTGCGGCCAAATCCACGCTCCGGCGTGGCACACAATCGCCCCGGCAAGCTGCCCCTCGTGCTCCGCGCCAAAAAACCAGCCATCCTGATAGTGCTGGTTCCAGCGCGGCA
>PXDI01000373.1 GCA_003565095.1 PVC group bacterium
CTATTCAACCGAATCCGGCATCACGGGACTCATCCCAGCTACAAGAACCTGATTGAGGGCAAGGCGAAACTGGCGCTTGTCGCCAGACAACCTTCTGCGGACGAACTCCAAATGGCAAGGAACAGTAACGTCGATATTAATTTCATGCCAATCGCATTTGATGCGTTGGTGTTCATTGTAAACACTAACAATCCGACTGTCGGTCTGAGTTCCGAGCAGATTCGCTCCATCTATACGGGGAAGATTACCGATTGGCAGGAGGTTGGCGGCCCGGCGGCGCGAATCAATGCCTACCAGAGAAATCGAAACTCGGGCAGTCAGGAGTTGATGGAAAAGCTTGTTATGGAAGGTCAGGAGATGATCCAGTCCATGGATTTGGCGGTGCCGATATCCATGATCGGACCATTCAATGCCCTGATTCGTGATCAGCAGGGATTGGGATATACGGTTTGGTATTACAATACGATGATGACGCGCTTGCCTCAAGTGCGGACTATTGCAGTAGATGGCGTAGCACCCTGTGTTGCCAGCATTGGAAACAGGACTTATCCTTTTGCTTCCGAGGTAGTTCTTGCATGGATCGACGACTTAGCTGAGGGCAGCCCCGAACAGATCATCCGTGACTGGTTATTGTCGGACGACAGTTCTGCGGTAATTCGTGAAAGCGGATATCCGCCAGTGCGAAACACCAGCGAACAAACTCCTGCAGGCGACAGCCTGAAGGCCGCGCCTAAGGAGTAGCGTCGGTGACGGAGAGAGGGGATTCGAACAAGGCAAATCCAGCGTACGCGGTAAACCGCGCCGCTGATCGATGTTGAACCGAAGATTACGGAGAAATGGTTCAGGAATCCGCTGCGGGGGAGGTCAGCAGTTTCTGAAGTTGTGCTTCGTCTAATATGGGGACATTGTGTTTTTCGGCTTTTTGCAGTTTTGATCCGGCGTTTTCCCCGGCAATGACTGCCGTGGTCTTCTTGGAGACGCTGCCGGAAACGGTTGCACCGAGCGCGCGCAATTTTTCGGAAGCATCGTCGCGCGTCATGCTTTCAAGCGTACCGGTAAGTACGTAGGTTTTGCCGTCAAGCGGCAGATTTTTTGCACGGGTATAGGTGCGCTGCATGCGCACGCCGGCTTGTTCAAGCCTTTCGACAATCCCGCGGCGGGTTTTGTCCGCAAAGAAGGTTACAATACTTTCCGCGACGACCGGGCCGATATCGCGCAGTTTTTCTAAATCTTCCCGGCCGGCCTGCATCAGTTCATGGATTGATGCAAATGCTTCTTCCAAAACCCGGGCCGAAGCCACGCCGATCTGCGAAATGCCCAGGGCCATAATTACATTGCGTAATTCGCGTTGCCGACTGGCGTCGATGGCGTTCAACAGATTTTCGGCTGATTTCCCGCCCATGCGCTCAAGCTCAACAAGCTGTTCTTTGCGCAGGGTATAAATTCCTGCCGGATCAGTCACCAACTGCTTGTCTACCAGCGCTTCCACCAGCGCGTCTCCCAGTCCTTCAATATCCATTGCCTGGCGTGATGCAAAATGGCGCAGCCAGCGCTTAAGTTGTGCGGGGCATTGCAGGTTTTCGCAGCGGTGGGCGACTTCACCTTCGCGTTGCGTGACCGGTCCGCCGCATACCGGGCAATGCGCAGGCATCTCAAAGATCTGCTCTTTCCCGCGGCGGCGTTGTTTTACCACTTCGACCACCGCCGGGATGACATCCCCGGCTTTTTCGATCAACACATGGTCGCCGACGCGGATATCCTTGCGCGCAATCTCACCGGCATTATGCAGGGTGGCCCGGCTTACCCGTGAGCCGGCCAGCAGCACCGGTTCCATTTCCGCTACGGGGGTCAGCACTCCGGTACGACCCACTTGCACAGTAATGGCCGTAATAACCGTTTCCGCGCGCTCCGGTTCGTATTTGTAGGCGATTGCCCAGCGTGGACTCTTGCGGGTATATCCCAGTTCGTCATAAAGCATGCGTTCGTCAACTTTGATGACGGCGCCGTCCATGTCGAAAGGAAAACCGTGCCGCAGTTCATGCAGCTCATCGATGGCGTTCAGTACTGCATCGATGTCTTTACACTGCCAGACACGTGCCGGGGTTTTTAAGCCCAAATGCTTGAACGTTTTGAGTAATCCGGCATGTGTTGTCAATTCCACTCCCTGCGCTTCACCAACTCCGTAGAACACTCCGTCCAGCGGTCGGGCTGCGACAATTGATGAATCGAGCAGCTTCAATGATCCGGCGGCGGCATTGCGTGCGTTGGCGAAAGGTTCCAGCCCGAGTTCCTGCCGTTCGCGGTTGATGCGTACGAAGCCTTCGCGTGTCATATAAATCTCACCGCGTACATCCAGTATTTCCGGCAATGCCTGGCCTTTGAGTTTTTGCGGGATTGATTTGATGGTGCGTAAGTTGGCGGTAACATCATCGCCGGTTGCACCATCTCCGCGCGTTCCGCCGGATATCAGTACCCCGTTACGGTAATGCAGTGCTACCGCCACACCGTCGACTTTTGGTTCAACCACATAGCTGAATTGTGTAGTTCCGAGTATTTTGCGAACCCTGCCGTCGAATTCCCGCAATTCGTCACGGTTGTAGGTATTATCCAGGCTAAGCATCGGTTTTGTATGCCGGTAGGGTTTAAAGCCGGCGGCGGCTTTACCGCCGACGCGGCGGGTAGGGGAGCTGTCGGAGGCAAGTTCAGGGAAGCGGGTTTCGATATCCTGTAATTCGCGGTAGAGAGTGTCGTATTCGCGGTCGGTAATTTCGGGGGTGGCTTTCTCGTAGTAGAGCCGGTTGTGATGATTGATCAGTTCTGCCAGTCCGGCATGGCGTTCCCGCGCAGTTTTGCGTGCGGATGAATCATCCGGATTAGCTTGCGTCTGATTAGCGCCGTTTGCGTCAAAGCTGAGTTCGTATTGTTTCACAGCTACCGTATTCCAGATTATTCGGCAAGCAGTTCACTGAAAGCGTTGGCCAGCGGTCCGCATTCATCCGCAATAGCGCGTGCACGCGGGGTTTGCCCCTCGCGCATATACAGAACAAGGCTCATCGCCGCTGCTGAATTGCGGTCATCAAACTCACGGATGCGGCGCAGCTTGTCGAGCGGAGCAAGCTGTTCAATGTTCATTACAATCGCTGCGGCGTCCGGATCATTTCCGCCATCCCCGGCATCGTTGCCCTGCGGTGTTACCGTGATGCGGTTTCCGGCAACTGCACTGACAACAACCCTTTGCGGACGTCCGGCAATGATCATCCGGGTTTCCGTACCAACAAGTTCTCTGAAACCATCGGCAATAATATCATTCATCCGGGCTACATTGTTAATTATCAGCCCGATGTTCTCGCATTCCTGGCGATGCGGATGGTTCTCCGGCACTCTGGCCATAATCTCGTTCATTCTGGCTATGGCGCGGGTATTGTGTTGGTCGAGCAGGAATCTGGCGAGCTGCAGTTTGATCGGGTGGAGAGGATCGTCTTCCGCGGCAAGGCGCTGTACCTCCGGCTCCGGCGTTGCGGGCTCTGTTTCGGGGGTGTCTGTAACTGCGGCGGTCTCTTCGGTAACATGATCATCGTCAATCTC